>CAYTAN010000100.1:0-2522 GCA_964435605.1 uncultured Dehalococcoidia bacterium | reverse complement strand
TAGAGGCCGCTATAAGTTCCGTAGCACACAAACAAGATCTGGGATTGACTCTTGGTATGTTATTCCCGCCAGTAGATATTAGTTTGGATAGTCCTCCTCATATTCTTGTCACATCTCCTCGGGACGAGATCAAGTTAACAAATAAACAACTGATACGGGCTGATATAACCGGCAATCGCAAACAAGAGATCGAGGGACTGGTAGAAAAAAATCAGAACATTTCTGCTCTCGTAGACAATCTATCCGGACTGGGAACTTATCCGGCTCTGGTATCAGACGAGCATGAACTCAGACAAATATTTAGAACAGCTGCTCATGAATGGCTACATAATTACTGGTTCTTTAGACCTTTCGGACAGAGCATGTGGAATTCAGACGAGATGTATACACTTAATGAAACGGCGGCAGATATCGCAGGAGATGAAATAGGAGACTTAGCTTTCTCAAATTTTGGCGGAGATCTATCAGATCCTGGCAATAAATATCTGACAAACACTGACTATCAGAGCCAAGTTGCGACTATCCTAAAAGAAACACGTCAGAAAACCGAAATGTTACTTGAAGAAAACAAGGTCACGGAAGCAGAAGCTTACATGAAGTCTCAGTGGTGGCGACTGAAACTAAGCGGGTATAACATACGCAAAATCAATCAGGCATTCTTTGCATTTCGGGGCAACTATGCTACAAGTTCAAGCTCAACAAGCCCTATTGGTGACGAACTTAAAGAATATAGAGGATTCTTCTCAAATTCCGGATCATTTATACGAAGTATTTCAAAAATCAAAAGCTACGATCAGTTCAGAAAAGAATTAAAAAATATGAAGCCGCTTTCCACTTCAAATTAAGTCATAGTATTCCTGACTGAAAATCAAATACTCCTCTACTCACATTCAGCCTCAGAACGTCAGATGCTCCACCGGCCAGACGCATAGATCTGATACGGCGGTACATTTCCTCCAACGGATGACCATTAATCAAAGATCTTCCTCCAAAAATTTGCAAAGCCCAATCTATAACTTCCGATGCTGTTTCAGTACAAAACACCTTTGCCATCGTAATTTCGTTGATCGCGTCATTGGAGTCATCGATCATAGCGGAAGTCCTATACAGCACAGAGCGAATAGCATAGGTCTTTATTCTCATATCAGCATATCTGAGTCGTATTCCTTCTATATCGGCCATGCGTTTACCAGCACCATTCCTCTTAGATAGATGGTTTTCAAGTAATTTAGTGGCCTTTATAGCCATACCACTAGCAATCGCTGCCTGTTCCAGTCTTTCACGTAATATTCGGTCAATAGCAGCAGGAATACCTTCGCCAATTTTGCCCACTATATTTTGCTTGGGCACTTTCACGTCAACAAAATGAACCCTGCCATGGTTCGACCCATCAATACTCGTGAAAAGCTCCTCGACAATAACTCCATCCGAATCCTTATCTACAACAAATAAAGTTGGCCCACAGTTATCTCCTTCATCAAAGCAATCCACATTAGCCAGAACAGAGATAAAGTCAGATTTTTCTAAATCAGATACATATGATTTGTTTCCATTGATCTCAAAAACATTCTTTGAACTAGTCGCTTTAGTCGGGCTAGATCGATCAGACTCGGTGAAGGCAAACGATCCGAATCTTTCACCATTCAAAAAAGGAAGTAGATATTCTTCTCTTAACGTACCAGTTGCCCTGCCAAGCGCACCAGGCTGCGGACCCAGTATCGTCCCATCACTGTTCAATCCAGAAATAGCGATGCTTTCCCAGGCAATCACCATTTTTAACAGGCTAGCATCTTCGCCTCCAAATTCATGAGGCTGGCCCATCTTGTAGAAACCTTGTTTAGTTGAGAGAACCAGTCTTGCATGGTCATCAAGAGACTCACACTCATTCAAAAAATCCTGGAACTCTTCTCTGAATACCACTAAATGTTCGGGTAATGATTCAGGCATTCCGCTCTCCACCTGTATAACAGGTATAAAAGTTAAGGTAGTTTTATAAGAGTCTTACCAAGATTCTCTCCATTCAACATACCGATAAATGTTTTTGGGGCGTTTTCCAGTCCTTCTACAATGTCTTCTCTGTACTTAAGCTCACCATCCTCTATCCAACCAGCCATCCTATCCAAGCCTTCGTCATAACGACTTTCATAAGCAAAAACCAAAAAACCTTCCATTTTTGCCTGAGATCTAGTCAAAATGCTCAAATTTCTCGGAGCTAATTCTGGCTCCGCCAAGTTGTACTGCGAAACTTGCCCACAGATGGCAATTCTTGCACCTTTGTTAATTCTGTCCATAACAGCATCAGTAACAAACCCGCCAACATTGTCAAAATAAACGTCTATCCCTTTTGGACAGGCTGCATCAAGAGCGGCGCCTACATTCTGTTGTTTATAATTGATTCCAACATCAAACCCCAATTCATCCACGATAAATCGTACCTTTTCATCTGTACCAGCAGTTCCTACAACATTACACCCCATTATCTTTGCGATTTGCCCAACAACTTGTCCAACCGCACCGGATGC
>CAYTAN010000099.1:0-2522 GCA_964435605.1 uncultured Dehalococcoidia bacterium | reverse complement strand
GTTTGGCCTTCCAACCCCATAGCTACGAGGGTCACAATTTCTGGTGACATATGTTCTATTGCTCTTACTGTCGCATTTGCCACCGCAAGTGACCCACCGTACAAAACTTCCGCTTTAATAGCTGCAGTAATGCCGACTGTTCCTGCTCGTGTAGACTGGATTATAGTTTTTCCATCTAGTTTTTGATCCATTAATTCAAACGGGGAATTTCCGAAGTCAAATCCGTCTGGTCGCTTTCCACCAACCTCTCCCATGAGAAGATCCCCCACTCCTTGTTTCCGCAAATTGAAAGCTTCTTCAATTTCAGCAACGAGAATAATCTTTTCTGCACCGTTCTCAAACGCCACCGCTTCTGTTGTGAAGCATCTGAACACATCAATAATTACCGTTAACCCTTCAGCTCTCTGAGCCCCTTCAACTAGACTTTCTATTCTGATTTCCACTCATCACCTCATAGATAACCTTGATAGTTGTTTTTATTGAACATCACAAACCTCGAGGCATAACAAATTTGATATTCTCTTCCTCCCCGCCCATGGGAATCACTTCATCTGGGTTTATAAATGAGATAACTTCTTGCACAAGAGCATCCGGAGTAGATGCTCCAGAGGTTATGCCAATGTTACTAACATCTGTCATCCATTCTGAATTAAGTTCCTTCACACTGTTTATTAGATAAGCAGGAATCCCTTTTGACTCAGCTACTTCTCTGAGCCTATTGCAATTGGAACTATTTTGAGCACCAATGACCAAAACAAGTTCGACATATTCAGAGATTTCTTTAACCGCATTTTGTCGATTTGTCGTTGCATAACAAAGATCGTTTCTTACAACCACATCAGAATAAAAATCCTGTACAGCTTTAATTGATGCTTCTGTATCATCGACAGAAAGAGTTGTTTGGGTTAGTACGGTCACGGGAGTGTTCACTTTCTCCTTGATCGGAGAAAAGTCCTCTCTATCATCCAACAATTCCATTTCTGTTTGACCCATAGTGCCTTTAACTTCCTGGTGACCTCTATGGCCAACCAGAATTATTTTCCTACCTTCTCGGTCATACTTCTTAGCTTCATTGTGAACTTTAATAACCAGCGGACAGGTCGCGTCAATCACCTCGAGGTTCCTCAACTTGGCTGACTCAAAGTCAGAAGGAGGAGAACCATGAGCGGAGAAAACAACTCGAGATCCTTCTGGAATCTCATCAACATCCTCGACAGTGATCGCTCCTTTCGCTTCTAAATCTGAAACAACGTGAGGATTATGAACAATTTGATGCTTCACATAAATTGGAGCACCATATTTTTTTAGAGCAACTTCCACAATATCAATCGCTCTAACTACACCGGCACAAAATCCTCTTGGAACTCCAAGAAAAACTTTCAATCTAGCACCTTATTAAAATGAACTTATCAACGCCAATAATAACTAGAGAAATGTTAGCACAGCACATAGCACCCCATATGCTTGACAACCTTTGTGAAGATTAGATGTAGTAGGACTTGTTGAAGCGTTGTATACTAAGCTGAAATTTTGACCGACTGGAGAAGCCTCAAAGATGAAATTAGCCCGCCGAATGAGTCGTCTCGGAACTGAGACAGCATTTGAAGTCCTAGCGAAAGCACAAAAACTTGAGGCACAAGGAAAAAATATAATTCATCTGGAAATAGGGGAACCAGACTTCAATACCCCATCCAATATTACTTCTGCCGGCAGACAGGCTCTTACAGATGGGTTCACTTCTTACAACCCTTCGCCAGGCTACAATGATCTCCGTGAAGTTATAGCTTCAGAAGTGTCCAAGACAAGAAATATATCGGTCGACAGTGGCAATGTGGTCGTAACCCCTGGTGGTAAACCAATTATGTTTTTCGTCATGATGGCCTTGATCGAATCAGGGGATGAGGTTCTTTACCCAAATCCTGGATTCCCCATATATGAGTCAATGATCGAGTTTTGCGGTGGAAAAGCAGTCCCTATGCAGCTACACGAAAGTAGGAACTTCAATATCGATGTAGAGGAAGTTAGAAGCCAAGTAACAGCTAATACGAAATTGATGATTATAAACTCGCCGAACAACCCATGTGGTAGCGTGATTTCTGATAGCGATCTGGAAAAACTTGCAAATATTGCGGAAGAGAACAATATAACAGTACTTTCTGATGAGATTTACATTCGATTCCTTTATGAAGGTATTTATAAAAGCATTGCCTCTTTCCCCGGCATGATGGACCGAACCATCATATTGGACGGGTTCTCCAAAACCTACTCTATGACCGGATGGAGAATAGGATACGGCATTTTTCCCAACGATTTAGTTGAACCAATCTCAAGGCTAGTGACTAATAGCGTCTCCTGTACCGCTAGTTTCACTCAAATGGCCGCGATCGAAGCCATAAAAGGATCGCAAGCAGAACCCAATAACATGGTTCAAGAATTCAAAAAAAGAAGGGACATAGTAGTAAAGGGACTCAATGATATTCCTGGTATTAAATGTGCTGTCCCTCAAGGTGCCTTTTACGCTT
>CAYTAN010000098.1:0-2530 GCA_964435605.1 uncultured Dehalococcoidia bacterium | reverse complement strand
GCTGACCGCGCTGATATGGCTTCAGAATCATCAATGAGGGGATACACCATAAATGCCTGCCTACCGTACAAAACCTGAGATTTTATAAATGAATAAACTCTGTTTCGAGAGGTTTCAATCATAGTTTGGATAGGCTTTCGTCCGCTGGGTTTCTCATCTAGGATTGATATATCAACCTGATCAAAAAGGATGAGCGACAAAGACCTGGGAATAGGTGTTGCTGACATTTCGAGTAAATGAGGTCTTGTTAGGCCTGTAAACAGCGTGTTTCGCTGATTAACTCCAAAACGTTGTTCTTCATCTATGATTGCCAATGCTAATTTTGGAATTTCTACAGATTCTTGTATAAGTGAGTGTGTTCCGATTATGAGATCAACTTGTCCGGATTTTATTGAGGCTCTAATCTCTTTTTTGTTCTTCTCTGGCATGCTTCCAATTAAAAGCCCAACAGTGATGTCTTTGCCTGTCCCATTCATTTTGATTTTTATAAGGTGTCCGTTTAGCTTACTTTCAGCTTTTTCTGAACTCAGTAAATTTAAAACGGTGGATAAATGTTGTTCAGCCAGTACCTCGGTTGGAGCCATAAATGCGGATTGATAACCATTTTCAATCGCTATTGCTACAGCTGATAGAGCCACAACGGTTTTGCCGCTGCCAACATCTCCTTGGAGTAACCTCCTCATCGGGGACTCATTGTTAATATCATTAACGATTTCGTCGATCGTGCGAATTTGGGAATTAGTTAGTTGGAAAGGAAGAGATTCTAGGAAAGAATTAAGTAGGTTTTTGTTTGCCTTTAATGGGACACTTTTGAGTCCTGTTCTCCAATCTTGTCTATCTTTCTGAAGAAAGAGCTGTAAGGTGAACAGTTCGTCAAAAGCCAGCCTTCTTTTGGATCTTTGAAACTCTTTCTGAGATCTCGGAAAGTGATACCTAACTAAAGCGTGGTCCAATGGTACCAGGCCTAATTTATGGCGTATATCGTTTGGGATAAAATCATCAATGTCAGAAGCACATGCAGCAAGGGCACTATATATAGACCTACGCATACTTTTTCTACTGATACCTTCGGTTAGAGGATGTACAGGCACTAAGCGACCAGTATGTATGTTCTCTGTTCCACTATTTATGATCTCATAATCTGAGTTATTGAATGATATTTTGCCTCTTGATATTGTCGGTTTTCCGGATACCATTACCTGGGTGCCGGGTTTAAGTTGTTCCGCAGCCCAAGGTTGATTAAATAGAGTCATATCGAACAGTCCGGTGTCATCAACAAATACAACATTGGTACGGATATTCGACCTGTTAAACTTTCTCGTTTTTGGAGAAGTTTTTACGATAGCTATGCATGTTTGTGGAATATCGTCCTTAAGCTGATTTATTTTTTTTATTTGAGATAAATCTTCATGGTATGAAGGTAAGTGATAGATCAGATCTCTAATTGTTTCTAGTCCCAAGGATTTAGCGACTTTATTGGCCGCAGTTTTACGTTTCAGACCAGGAACTTTTTGTACGCTGTCCGTTAATTTTAGTTTTGGATTTTGGACTGGTAACAGATAATTTTCAGTTACTTTCGGGGTTCCTCCTTTAACGTAATCTAATGTTTGAGTGACCCACTCAATTCTTTCGGAATGCGTCAAAGTTTCATATCTGTTGCCGGGTATGTTCGCTAGTGAACCTTGAAGAGCAGATTTATGTTTTTCGATAAATGCATCCAACCCGCCGATCACAGCTGAGTTGCCGTGATTGAGCGACTTCTCTAAAAGTAATATCCTTTCGAATACTGCTTTGATGTTTTGGTTTGGCATTTTTCTCTCTCTGCAGGAGCCTCTATCTCACGAAACAGATACCTTTGAAAAACTTCTGCATTGTTTTGTATTTATTGGTTTGGATTACCAATGGCTGAAATAAGGTAATCATAATGAGGTTGTCCACCGTGAATGACTTCAAGCGTATCTTCAAGAGAAGGAAATTCCAAGTTGATTCTGCTAATAATACCGCTCACTTCACCAGTAGATATTGAATCACCAGCAATCACAATAATGCGCTCAAAGTTTAGGGTAGAAATGTCTTTTAGGATTTTATGCAATACTATTTCAGGATTTTCACCGCGCTGAGTGAGCTCACCGTCTTTCATTCCTATGATTTGTCCCTTTTTAATTTCCGTTCCATCCATTTTTACGGTTCTAGTGGACTTAAATATCGAAAATGAATGGACTGCTTGCCTGATATTTTCCAGAGTGGAAATGTTTTCAGCGGCTGTAAGATCAGGGTTGAAGTCGAACACGCATTCTAGACCTTGTTGAACGGTTTGGGTTTCTAGAACCAATGAGGTTTTGTTAGATAAATTTGAGGCTTGGTATGCGGTAGTGATTATGTTCTTATTGTTAGGAAGAATGAGAACATCTGCGTCAAGGTTTTGCATAACGCTCAGAAATTCTGAAACGCTAGGATTCATTGAATCTCCGCCGTCAATTACGATTGTTGCTCCGAGGTCATAGAACAGGTCTGTTATTCCTAACCCGGA
>CAYTAN010000097.1:0-2550 GCA_964435605.1 uncultured Dehalococcoidia bacterium | reverse complement strand
AGATAAAACGATCGACTTTAAATCATTGGAAAAATGTCTGGAATTCTTAGTAACCGGCGGTTCTGACGGTATTGTTTTACCAGTAAATGTTTCTGAAGCATCAAAGCTTTCAGATTCGGAAAAGGATGCTATTTTGCAACGTGCTTGTGATGTAATTGGTGATGAGGTTCCTTTAATTGCAGGAGTCAGCGGTTCTTCAACTGAACATGTTTTGGAAAGAGCACAGAAATCAGAGGGATATGGGATTAAAGCGATAATGTGCATGCCACCCATGAATTATTCTTCTGAAAATGATTTTTTTGATTTTTATGCAACGCTTTCTGATAAGACATCGATGGATATATGGGTTCAAAACAATAAGCCACCAGCCTGCCCTTCAATACCGCAGACAATTTTGGCAAGAATAATCAACGAGATAGATCGGGTAGACTTTCTCAAGGAAGAAAGTGCAAATTCTGGTCATATGCATTCTGTCATGCATGAACTATGTGGAGCCAATTTGAGATCAATAATGGGTGGTTCTGGGGGAAGATTTATTATTGATGAATATAGAAGGGGTTCCAATGGAATTATGCCATCAGGACATATGGTGGAAGCCCACCGAATCCTGTGGGACCAACTTGAATCATCCGAACCAGGTCAGGTAAATGAAAACGCCATAGAGACGTGGAATCAAATGCTTGAATCGTTAACCTTTGAGTTTCAATTTAGTGTAACTGCATATAAATATTTTTTCTGGAAGAGAGGCATTATCCGTACCAATATCACCCGGGAGCCTGCGAAGGAACTGGACAAATTTGACCAGGTGGAAGCTGATCGAATTTTAAAGAGACTATCTGACCGATTTTTTTAGTATTATACCGATAGAGTTTCTATCATTTCGCTTACGCTATGATTAGCTACACCGATGCCATAGGATTGTGGCACGGATATATTCCCAGATAGGTATTTCCATTGGCTTTCGTCATGTGCACTAAACTGATTCGCTAGCCCTTCTTGGAATTCCTGCAGATATGTTTGTTTATATGAGGCCGCACAACTTAATGTGGCAGCCTGGAAAACAGAGAGCCCATTTCCCATATGTATTGCAACAGGAGTTTCGTACTTATCGCATTCCCTCTTTATGTCAGTAAATCCTGTTATGCCAGTCCTGCCTATATCGGGCTGAATTATGTCTGCTGCATCGTTTATCAGCCAATAATTAACTTGATTATGATCACGGAAATGTTCACCCAGGGCGATTTTGGTGCCCGGTTGTCTCACCAATTCACGATGATTATTCAAATCTTCTGGCTGTAATGGACATTCTAAAAACTTTACATCCATTGAGCCGAGGGTTCGTTTTAATTCTTTTGCTGTTTCGTATTCACAAGACCACAGCATGTCTACCATGAAATCAGTGACCGCAGGCCCTATTTCTTGCAAGGAGCGTACTTCCTCAACACATTCCTCTACGGTGCCGCTCAAGAAAATCTTCACACCCTTTAATCCATCGTTCATCATTTCAACTAGCTTTTGTTTTCTTTCGGTAAGAGTTTGTTGACGCAGGCCTGAAAGGTAAACTGGGAACTCAGTTTGCGGTTTAAAACCCAGGTTTTCGAATACTCTAAACTTATCTCGCTTGCCTATACTGTCCCATAGAGCAATATCGATTGCAGCCAGTGTGTCCTGCCAATATCCGTAAAAATAACCCCTTCCACTTTGGAGTTTATATATGAACTCTGAAACTGCCCTGATACTTTCAAATTCCTTGTCACAGATAACTTCAGCTATTACGTCATTGACTAATATCGCTACGACTTCCGGGGCTATAGGTGTGTTGGGTTCACCCCAGCCGATTGACCCGTCGTCCAACTCACATCTTACGATTACACTGTGAACGTTGTTGGCATAAATTGTCTGCCAACCTTCCTTCATTGAGAATCTTTTTGTCCTAAGTTGTTCTTGATCAGATTTATAATTTTCCCAGTAGGACGAACTTTTTCCCAGTGATACATTGAAAGCTTGTAAGGATTTTATTTTGAATGAGTTCATGTTCAAATTCACTTTACGCTAACAAACTTTCTTGCAATATAGGAACTAGTCCTCGATTCTAATATAACCTGCTTCAGATTGGTTTACATATCCCTGAAAATTGCGACCCATTCTCCCAAATTCCACTGGCCCATACGGTATCGTCCGAGAACTTCATTGTTTGAACCAAGTAAGATTTTTGTAGATCTTGTCAGACCGGCCACCTTAGAAAGGGTTTCTGTATCTGAGGGCATAGCATATATCCAATTTGGCCCGCTGTCTGACATGCTTTTTAATCGCTCTATTGAGTAACCTGGATTCATGCCGATAATGTAAATATTTGCAAAATCGGACATGCCATCATCTGAGAGAGCTAATTTCCGTAACTCGGAAATACATGTGCCTCAATTTGGAGATATAAAAAGAAGGAACTCCCCTTTGCTGTCTTCCAGAAATTTCTCCGATGTAATTTGACCTTCTGATGTTGTTAACGAAATTTCGGGGATTATCTCAGTGGTTTTCGTTTCTGATTCGTTA
>CAYTAN010000096.1:0-2613 GCA_964435605.1 uncultured Dehalococcoidia bacterium | reverse complement strand
GGAGGTTTGGACATAGTAATAAACAATGCGGCGATACTTGTTCCCGGCTCCCTGGAATCTGTACAGGACAGGCATCTGGACCTTATATGGCAAATCGATCTGAGAGGACCACTCTTATTGATGAAGTATTCACTGGATCATTTCAAAGCTTTCGGATCTGGTGACATAATTAATGTTTCATCAATCGCTGCAGTTTTCCCCGGACCTGGCCCATATGACCCAGACCCTGGAAGACGGGACGGAAGTTTCTACGGTATGGTCAAATCTGGACTGGAAAGGTTCTCTCAGGGTCTAGCGAGAGAACTCCAAGATCAAAACATAAAGGTAAACGTACTGTCGCCTCAGGGCAGAATTAAAACTCCAGGCAATGTATGGGCTGACAACGATCCAGACAATCCAACTCTGGAATTTGAAGCCGCAGACGAGATGGGTAAAGCAGCAGTTTGGGTATGCGAACAACCCAATACATATACTGGAAATATCTTGTATGACCAGGATGTATGCTCTGACAACAACTTATAAATTGTGTGTCAATCTCTTTATCCCCGTGGGCAAATGTTAATAAATATTCTTAACCAAGCCTTGAAAACAAAATGGGCCTGGATGGCTGTCGCAATAGCTATACCGTCCTTAGGACAGGTTTATAAATATCTCGGCATTCCCGGATTTATTGCATTTGCATCTATAACCGGGGCTTGTATATTTTTAATAGACAAGAAATGGGTTACGCTCAGCATTCTTCTATCAAAAAAGAATGTTTCTCTGGTTCTTACTGCACTAATAGTCGCTTTCTTATTGGTAATCTTTACATTGATATACCCAGATGCGAATGCCGGTATGTATGGGGGAGGTAGCGATGCGGATGACGCTCTAAAAATAGGAGCTAAAGCCGTACTAAATCTGGACAATCCATATCATCACCAAACTTATCTTGGTCTCCCGATAACGCCCGGACTCGGTGCACTTTTTTTGTCAATTCCATTTTATTTAATGGGAAACGTTTCTTATCAAAATTTTTTCTGGCTATTTTTGCTAATTTTCTTCATCCATAAATATTATCGAGACGCCAACGCTGTTTTTTTATTCCTTGTGATTGTATACATTTTGAATCCCATATCACTGGTCCAGGTCGCTACTGGGGTGGACCATTTAACAAACGGAATATACGTCTTTCTCTTTCTATTATTTTTTGTGAGTTTATTTGAAAAGCAAAAGAAGAACAGCCTGTTATTTTTGTCAGCGGTTTTATTGGGAATTGGCATTACATCCAGAATGAATTTTGTATTTATATTTCCGGTCTTATTCGCCCATATATATTATATTAATGGCTGGAAATCAGCCCTGAAATGGACCTCAGTACCTATCTGTACCCTACTCATTCTATCTCTGCCTTTGTATTTCCATGACCCGGCCTCATTTACACCCATTAAGAACGCTGCCGGTCGTATAGGTCAAGGAACGGACTTTGTACAAGTCCCAACACTTCTAATCGGATTCATTGCGGTATGCACTGCCGGGATCTTATGTCTCAAAAGATTCAACCTAACAAAAACCTCTGTTTTTCTTAACGTCGCTCTGATTCAGATAATCTCTATCTCGGCCACAGTAATAATTCGAGCAATACTTAATTGGCCGGTCGAATCAACAGATTTGATTACCTTTGACTACGCCGCATTCGTGATCCCATTTTTTGCTTTCGTGTTCGTTTCAAAAGTACAATCGAGCCGCAAACGTACCTAGTTAGATTGTCTGGCCACCATCCACAACAACGCTAGCCCCGGTGATATAGGATGCTTCATCAGAGGCCAAAAACAGTGCGACATGAGCAATCTCCCTAGGGTCAGCTACTCTCTTTAGCGCGGAAGAATCTGCAGCCAAGGATTCGAAATCCTCTTCCAATCTGCCACCACTTTCAAGTTGTGTTTTTCTCCCTCTCTTGAACCAGTTTTCTGTTCTGACATCGCCCGGACAGACTGAATTTGCCCTTATATTAAACCTACCTAGATCCATAGCCATACATCTGGTCAGTTGTACTAGTGCACCTTTTGCAGCGTTATATGGGAGAGATTTTGACTGAGCGATAAATCCACTTATAGAAGCTATATTCACGACAGCGGCAGAGCCTGAACTCTTTAATTGATCTAGCGCTGCTAAGACAATCAAACTGGGCCCAACAACGTTAGTTTCAAACGAGATATCGAAAACATCCTTCGAAATATCCTGTACTCCCCCGAACTCAAATACGGCCGCACTATTAACGATTATGTCTATCCCTTTTAGTAATTCAGTGCTTTGTAACACCATACGCTCAACTGATTTTTTTGAAGAAACATCACAAACGTACTTATATACCTTGGCGTTAGGATCAGTTACATTGGAGATAGTCTCATTTAGACCCATCTCATCTTGATCAACCCCAACAACCGCCGCACCTTCCTCCACGAATCTCAGAAATATTGCCCTACCTATCCCGTTTGCAGCCCCAGTGACTATGGCCTTCTTACAACTTAAGCGCACTTCAAGAACTTTCCATCAAACATTATCCGTCTGCAACTCTGTTCGTCTTAAGTCTTCCTGTGTAAAATGCGGCCGCAACTTAGTCGCCAATTTTTC
>CAYTAN010000095.1:0-2644 GCA_964435605.1 uncultured Dehalococcoidia bacterium | reverse complement strand
GTGTCGTAAACTGTTCTGATTTTCTCCGCTAAGTCATCAAGAATGGCCATGAAGTCTGGATCAAGGTACCCAAACATTCCCTGTTGCATTGCTTCGATAACCCTGGGATCAACCATACTCGGCCCTGGGCCCATCAATATTTTTTCTTTCAAGTTCAGATTAGGTGTTTTCATATATGCTCGAAGGATAATTTTGTAGTTCAGAAAAAATTTCTGAACGTTGGCTATACACTCACGATTTATTTGTACGTGAATTTAGAATCAAATTTTATCAAATTTGTTTTAGCAATTCATGTTAACCATGTCAGTGATGATAAAACTGGATTCGGATTCGTTTAAAGCACCAGAGATTAGTGTTATTGTTCAGAAATTAATAAAGAGAGGTTATAGATATGGGAAAACTTGCTGGTAGAAATATCATCGTAACTGGAGCTAGTAGAGGGATTGGAGCGGAAATCGCCAAGTTATTTGCATCGGAAGGAGGCAATGTGGTGTGCGCAGCAAGGACTCTGTATGAAGGGGACCATCCTTTGGAAGGATCTCTTCAAAAAACTGTTGATGATATCTCAGGGTCTGGAGGTAAGGCAGTTTCTGCGGCTGTTAATATATCTCTTCCTGAGGATTGCGAAAGGCTGTTTGATATCGCTAAAAATGAATTTGGTTCTGTAGACGTTTTGGTTAATAATGCGGCGTTAACATACTTTATCCCAGTGAAAGACTATCCTCTTAATCGGTGGATGCGATCATGGTCAGTGAATTTTCATGCGCCTTTCATACTTAGTCAATTGGCTTTACAAGATATGATCAGCAACAAATCGGGTAATATTTTGAATATATCGTCTAGAGCTGCTGTTGGTCCTGGGAGTGGTCCATATGATGAGTCAGACGTTGGTCATGGAGGAACATGCTATGGAGCTGAAAAGGCTGCACTTGAGCGATTTACACAGGGATTAGCGCAAGAGGTGTATTCTCATGGAATAACAGTGAACTGTGTATCCCCTTCTCAAGTAGTCCCCACACCAGGTACGATTTTTCATAATTTAGTCAGCGGTGCTGACGATCCGAAGGGAGAGCACCCTTCTCTCATGGCTAAAGCGGCACTTCTTTTAGTGACGGAACCAATCGATAAAGTGACTGGGAAGGTCACATATAGTCAACAGATATTGTCAGAATATGGAGTCATCAACGATCCTAAAGGTACTGGAGTGGATGATTCTGTTCCAGGAAGCGGCTACAGCAAGATTTAAACCTAGAACTTAGTAAGCTTATTTTTAATAAAATGAACACCCTGAAAACCCTTGCGTGCGTATTTGGGCGACGCTAGCCTTGAGGGGTGGATTAAACGGTACTCTGCTGCCATATGGGCTGGGAGCAGTTTGAGCCTCATCAAAAAGGGCTAATTCCAATCGAATTTTGGGCATATATTTGCATCTAGGGAGCTATCATGAAACTAACCAGAGCCAGGGTTAAAAATTATCGCAGCATAGATGATTCCTCATGGGTAAAACTTGAAGACGTTACGGCTTTGGTAGGTAAAAATGAATCCGGTAAGACGGCATTTTTGCAGGCTTTGAGGAAAATAAATTCTATTTCGGGTGACAGCGATAAATTTAATATCAGGGATTTTCCAAGAAAAGGGTATATCAAATACAAAAAGATTCATGAAAAAAGCCCTGAAACAGTTGTTCAGGCAGAATTTGAATTGACTGAATCAGAAGTTTCAGAAATTGAAAATAGGTATGGTTCAGAGGTTCTTGCCACCAACAAAGTAATAGTGAATAAAAATTATAAAAATGAACGGCATTGGGATATTGAACTAAAAAGTGCTGTAAGTTCCCCGTCCAACTCCGTTATAACTCCTGCATCTGTTCCGACATCTGTACAAATGAGAACCTCTGCTACTCAGTCTTTAAATATAAAAGAGGGTATCGAAAAAGATTTTCTTGAGGTTTGGCTTCCTAAGTTTGTGTATTTTGACAATTACAGCACTATGAGAGGGAAGATATCTATAGCAGATTTAAAACGGCGTTCTTTGGCGGGAGAAGAATTGGATGATGCAGATCGGACTTTCATGTCTTTGTTGACTTTGTCTGGGGTCGATCTAGATGAATTGGAACAGGATTTGGGATATGAAGATATCAAGGTGGAGCTTGAATCTGCCTCAATTGCCATAACTGATGAGATTTTTGAATACTGGCAGCAAAATCGGCAACTGAAGGTAGAGTTTGACGTTTCCCAAGCGGATCCGAGAGACCCGGCTCCTATGAATGAAGGAAAGATACTTCATGTGAGGATTGAGAACGCCCGTCATCGTGTGACCGTTTCGTTTGATGAAAGGTCTAAGGGTTTCGTTTGGTTTTTTTCTTTTTTGTCATATTTCTCCCATTTAGAGGAAACGGAAGAAGGTGATCTAGTCATATTGTTGGATGAGCCAGGAACTGCTCTGCACGCAATGGCTCAAAAAGATTTTCTCAGATTTATGGATGAAAGACTCGCTGAACAATGCCAGGTTATCTATACGACTCATTCTCCATTTATGGTAGATCTAAATAAATTGCAGAGAGTGCGTACAGTACAAGACATGGATGGCAGAGGAACGGTTGTGAGTCATGATGCAGTAGAAAATGATTCAGAGACGGTATTTC
>CAYTAN010000094.1:0-2666 GCA_964435605.1 uncultured Dehalococcoidia bacterium | reverse complement strand
CGTTTGGTGAAAATGAGAATCTACGAGATACTGGTGATTTTGTAGTTGGTTTTACCTCTCGGGGTGTTGGCTATGGCTTTCTGACCTGCCCTTTTCCCCAGTATGGCTTTCCCTAAAGGTGAGGCATCTGAGACTTTTCCCTCTGAGGGATTGGCTTCTGATGGGCTTACTAGGGTGTACTTAGTTTTTTTCTTTTTATCGACATCTTCCACGGTAAAAGTGGTCCCAACCCTTATGGTTTTTGTTCCTCTTCCCGATGAGTCGACTATGATAGAAGATCTCAACATTGCTTCGATTTCTTTTATCCTGGCTTCTTCACGACCTTGCTGCTCTCTGGCGGCTTCTAGGGGTGCGTTTTCGCGGACATCTCCGTCCTCAGCAGCGATTTGGATGGCGTTGCTTATTTTGATCCTGTTAGATTCGAGCTGAGTTTTTTCGTTTGTTAGTTGGTCATGGCCATCTTGTGTTATTTCCTGTCCGTCTTTCTTGGTACTTTTTCTTCCACCGGAGTTTGAAGCCGACCTCGTTTTTCTGACCCTAAAGTGGGTGGATAGATTAACGGGGGTTTTTTCTTCTTTAAAGGCAAATGCCAAAAATTTACGGACGGACTGAAGTCCTTCTACTACTTCCTCCGAGAGACTATTTCTACCAGCTTGTTCTGCATAGTCGCCAATTTGGGCTGGGGTGATTGTTTCTAGCTGGGTGTCCCCTTGGAAGTGTTTGACAAATTTATTAAGCTCCCTGACGGCGGACGGAGTTTTATCCTTTTCTTTGAGATTCTCAGTATATGCGCCAACAGTGGTAATCAGTTTGTTTGAGTCGCTAGAAACCAAAGTCCTGCCCCCTTTGCAACAAGTTCGATAGAATCGCTAAGGCTACCATGGTAACAAAGTTTGCCACTGAATAGCCAATATACATGAATGTTTTCAGTCTAAGGGGTCTAACAATTATCCTGATTACGGCAGCGCAAAGCGGAGTAGCCGGGTAATATTTGTAGAGCTTCGAGATCGATGGTAAATTACCTTCAGTATTTTGAAAATAGGAGTCTTATTCAGTAAATGAATACCAGTGAATTTTTAAACATAACGGCCTTGATAGTTCCTGAACGTCCAGCCATTGTGTTTGACGGTAAAACAATAACTTTCCAAGAGTTGGTTGACAGAGTTAACAGGCTTGCTGCTGTATTGCAAAACGCGGGGGTAGGTCCAGGGGATAGGGTTGCAACGATTCAAGTTAATTGTAATGAGCATATTGAGGCGTACTTTGCATCAGCTCAACTTGATGCAGTGTACGTTCCAATCAATTTTCGGTCCACAGCTGATGAAATAGAGTTTATGATTTCAGATTCTGCAGCAAAGGTCGTCATTGCTGGGGAGAGATATCTCGATTTAATAGATGAAGTCCGATCACACTTGAGTTCAGTTTCTGTATACATCGGATTGGACCAAACTCATAAGACAGGATGGGTGAACTATGATCAGGTAATTGGAGAATCCTCGAGTGATCCTAGATTCCCTAACGATGATGGTGACGATCTGACGATGGTTATGTTTACCGCTGGGACGACTGGTTCACCAAAAGGTGTAATGCTAAGTCATGAATCTTTTTCATCCTATATTCTCAGCAATGTTAGCCCAGCGGATATTGAGCAGAATGAAAAAAACATCCTGACGGTGCCTATGTACCACATAGCTGGTATACAGGCTGTAATGGCTGCTATATACGGGGGAAGAACATTAATAATACAAAGGCAGTTTGAACCTGTGGAATGGATGAACCTTGTTCAGTCTGAACAAGCAAACAGAGCCATGATGGTACCGACAATGCTAAAAATTCTTATGGACCATTCAGATTTTGAAAAATATGACTTGTCTAGTTTGGAAGTTATCACATATGGCGCTGCTCCAATGCCGCTAGAAGTCATTAGGAAGGCAATTGATAAGTTTCCTGAAACTCATTTCATAAACGCTTTCGGACAAACAGAAACGGCTGCAACTATTACTATGCTTCCTCCAGAGGATCATATTTTGCAGGGTTCTGAGGAAGAAATTCAGAAAAAATTGAAACGTTTGACTTCCATAGGAAAGCCTTTGCAGGACGTTGAGGTCAGCATAGTGGACGAAAATGGTAACCCTGTCGAGCGTGGAGAAACTGGAGAAATAGTTGCTAAAGGCAGTCGGCTTATGAAGGGTTATTGGAACCAAGAAGAAGCGACAGCAGAAGCACTGAGAGGGGGTTGGCTGTATACGGGAGATCTAGGGTATATGGATGATGATGATTACATTTTCCTGTCTGGAAGAGCTAAGGACTTCATAAAAAGAGGAGGTGAGATGGTCTCTCCTGAAGAAGTCGAGCAAGTTTTACACTCTCATCCCAATGTGGATGAGGCTGCAATCATTGGTGTTCCTGATGTTCAGTGGGGCGAACGAGTAAGAGCCATTATTGTTCCAATAGAAGGGAAGGTAATAGATGAGCAAGAAATTGTGAGTTACTGCCGTGATAGGCTTGCGAGTTTCAAGAAGCCAGAATCTGTTGTTGTTGTACAAGAATTACCTCGTAATCCGTTAGGAAAGGTTTTGAAAACGGTGCTCAGAGAACAATACGGTAGTCCGGAAAGTTGAAATTTTACAGTGTTGAATCATCGACACTAAACAAAGGAATATTAG
>CAYTAN010000093.1:0-2692 GCA_964435605.1 uncultured Dehalococcoidia bacterium | reverse complement strand
GTCTGGAAATCGTAGTCGCCGTTCTAACGGGACTGATAAACAAGAAATTGGTAGCAGAAATAAACATCCGAGGTGGAGATGCCATAGGTTTGTCAGGTGCCGACGGAGGCATGGTAAAAGCCACAGTAACGAATCCGGAACTTGGTTACGTGGGCTCCGTTAATAGCATAAACACCTACGCAATTAATTCTGCTCTAAATTCGAACTACATACCGATCATAGCACCCGTTGGACTTGATGAAACAAAAAAATCAGGGGAAGACGGCGCCCTACTGAATATAAATGCCGACACAGTCGCTGGAAATATATCAGCAGCTCTAAATGCAGAGAGAATGATTTTTCTAACCGATGTTGAAGGAATAATGGATTCATCCAAAAGGCTCTTACCAAGGATCACCCGTCGACAAGCAGATTCCCTGATACGATCCAACATAATCTCTGGCGGTATGCTTCCTAAAATCGAAGCCTGTATATCAGCTTTAGACGGCGGGGCCGTCTCTCAAATCATTGACGGACGGAAGCCTGGAGCTCTTAAAGAAGCAGTTTCAGGCGAGAAACTAGGCACCCGCATAGGGTAAAAGGCACCAAAGAATGTCAACCGGACAATTCCCACCATTTGAATTCGATGCGCAATCTATAACTCGACGATTTCAAGGCCGAGGTAAGTGGATTATTCTCGCAGCTGCAGTAGTCATATTAGTAGTATTGGCCTCTTTTGCGAGGTCAATATACACAGACTTCTTGTGGTACGGGGAACTTGGATTCAGAGGCATTTACATAAAGGTTCTAACCACCCGTATAGTCTTGTTCGCTGCAGGATTTGTTGTTACAGCAATCCTACTAGGCCTTAGCCTCCTTCTGATTAATAGAAAAACCTCTGGGCCCGGTGGCCTTCCAATTCCTGAGGATCTGGCCAAAATAGCGAACCGATTAGTTTTGATTGTGTCAATCATTGCAATTGTTGTAATTGGGTTGATAATGGGAAGTTTTTTCTCTTCCAAATGGGAATTGTTCCTTAGATTTACAAATGCAGCTAGCTTCGGAGTCACCGATCCTTTGTATGGAAAGGACTTATCGTTCTACATATTCGAGCTACCAACATATTCCTTCATTCAAGGATGGGCTCTCGCTCTAGGGATAATTATAGGGGCAGCAACTGGAGTTCTTGCCTTCGCTAATTTCACCCTAAGGGGCGTAAATTTCACATTAACTCCGGCAATCCGAAACCAATTGATTATTATTGGTGCTTTCGTAGTCACTATTGTTTCTATCGGGCTATGGATCGACCGATTGGAATTAGTCCATTCCGATGGAGGAGTCGTATACGGAGCCACGTACGCAGATGTCTACGCGAAGAAACTGGCATTATTGATTTTAAGCATATTGGGAATTTTGGTCGCCGCAATTATGATTGTGGGAGCCCTCCTTGGTAAGATGCGGATTTCCATAGCTCCTGTAGGACTTTGGGTCATTCTAATTTTCGCTCTGGGCTCAGCATGGCCATCAGTGGTCCAACAATTCTCTGTAAATCCTCAGGAATTTGTGAAGGAAAAACAATATATAGAAGACAATATCGAATATACGAGAATAGGATTTGGCCTTAATGCCATTGATGAAACATTTTACGAAACAGAGGGAGATATAACCTCTGAATTGATTGAAGCGAACTTAAAGACAGTCGAAAACATACGGCTATGGGACTACAGGCCGTTGACCAATGTTTACAAACAAATCCAATTAATCCGACCTTATTATGATTTTAAAGATGCAGATGTAGACAGATACACTATAGATGGAGAATACCGACAGGTTTTATTAGCAGCAAGAGAAGTAGCCCCGGAAAAACTCGCTGATGAAACACAAACCTGGGTAAACAGAAAGCTTTTCTATACTCATGGTATTGGAATAGCAATGAGCCCAGCCACAGAGTTCACTTCAGAAGGCAGACCGATATTTTTTGCAAAAGATATACCAGCTGACGGCCAGATACCTATCTCAAGCCCAGACCCTGACTCTATTCCTGACGTTATGGTCAATAACCCTAGAATTTATTACGGTGAAAACACACATGATTACGTGATAGTTAATACCAACACAGAGGAATTGGACTATCAAACCGGGGAGGGCGATTTAATTAAAACCCATTATCAGGGTGATGGTGGAGTTTCTGTGGGATCCTGGTTCAGAAAATTGATTTACGCATGGGAAATGCGGGATATAAACATACTCATAAGTAGTGAACTGAACAATCAAAGTAGAATTCAATACAAACGAGAAATTCAGGAAAGGGTAGCAGAAGTTGCCCCATTTTTAAGTCTTGATAAGGATCCATATGTT
This sequence comes from uncultured Dehalococcoidia bacterium, assembly GCA_964435605.1. GTDB lineage: Bacteria > Chloroflexota > Dehalococcoidia > Lucifugimonadales > UBA826. The sequence continues at coordinate 355 of CAYTAN010000093.1, read as the reverse complement.
GTCGCCGGCGAAGGACAGCTGTACTGGATGCAAGATGCATACACAATTTCAAGTAAGCTTCCATATTCAGACCCTGAAGTAGACGAGCAAAAGCTCAACCAATACAACTACATTCGTAACAGTGTCAAAGTAGTGATCGATGCTTACACGGGAGATATAGATTTCTACCTCTGGGACGAGAATGACCCCGTCGCTCTGACTTATAAGAAAATATTCCCTAAGCTATTCACCGACGCTTCTGAAATGCCAGAATCAATCCGTTCTCATGTCCGATATCCTCAGGGTCTATTCTCAATCCAAGCTTCAAAATATATCAAATACCACATGGACGACCCGCAGCATTTCTATGGAAATG
>CAYTAN010000092.1:0-2703 GCA_964435605.1 uncultured Dehalococcoidia bacterium | reverse complement strand
AATAGCGATATTGATAGGCCTTTGAGAAGGAACTACACGGGACTAGTAAAAGGATCACTGGATGTTGATCAAATGCGAAGGGGGGCAGCGGCCTTTATTGGCACTCATGACTTTAGTATGTTTGCTGGCCAGGTCCCGGAGAACAGCGGATCCTCAGTTAGAAGAATATATAAATCAGAGTTCCAAGATATTTCCGGAATTCTGAAATATGTTGTAGAGGGTAGCTCTTTTCTAACTCATCAAGTGCGACGTATGACGGGGGCTCTAGTTTCTGTTGGAAAGGGTAAAATTAGTTTGAATCAACTTAACGAAATGATTGAAAACAGAGGATCTACTGTGGCTCAATCCATGCCTCCTGAAGGATTGTGTTTGGTCAGAGTTAAATATGAAAATTTTCCTGAAAATATTTAGGTTTTTAGACGAGGTATAAAATGGCAATTAGGCAAAAAATGAAACAGCCGAAGCAGGCAGAGATTCGATCGGAATGGCACCTTGTGGATGCCAATGGGAAGACTCTCGGTCGACTTTGTTCTGAAATAGCCCAATTACTTCAAGGTAAACATAAAACTGAGTATGTTCCGTACATGAATACCGGTGATCACGTCATAGTTGTGAATGCTGAACGAATACGGGTCACCGGGAAAAAATTGGAGCAGAAAAAATATTATAGACATAGCGGATATCATGGAGGACTAACAGAGAGGACATTACAGCAACTGCTAGACACTCATCCGGAAAGGGTTGTGAAGCAATGTGTCAAAGGTATGCTTCCCAAAAATATACCAGGGCGTCGCATGCTTGGTAATCTGCGTGTATACTCTGGTCCCGAACACCCGCATCAGTCCCAAATAAGTCCCACATAGAGCTAGAGCGATAAGTATCATGGAGATAAACGACATTGGTTGAGCAAAAATACACATACGCGGTTGGTAGAAGAAAATCTGCGGTCGCACAGGTTCGTCTGTTTCCGGACGCTGGGCCCATAGTAGTTGACGATAAATTGATCGAGGATGCTTTCCCGTACAGCACGTGGCAGCAGGTAATAAATGAGCCATTTACTGTAACCAACACACAGGGAAGATTCAGGGTTGTAGCGAAGGTTAAAGGCGGTGGAGTTAACGGTAGAGCAGGTGCCATTAGGCATGGCATCGCTAGAGCACTATCACAAGTGGAAAATGGAAGGTATAGACTAGATTTAAAAAAGGCTGGTTTGTTGACAAGAGATTCAAGGGTAAAAGAAAGGAAGAAACCAGGTTTGAAAAGAGCGAGAAAGGCTAAACAGTACACGAAGCGATAATAATTTTCTCAGTGAAGGTTATGAATGTGGTCCCCAAGTGGAGTAACTGTTGCCATCCAGTGAGCGAATAGTAATGGATGACCCTGATAAAAACCTTACCGAACGTTTTGAAACAAGATTGTCTATGGCAGTGGAGAATTACCTGCTGTCGATAGTCCGCCTTGAAGAACAGGGGATGCGCATAAGCGCGGCACTGCTGTCGGAACATTTCAAAAGTTTACCCAGTGCAGAGGGGTTGGGAACATCCCTTCCTTCGGTCAGTGCGATGATAAGACGCATGGCCAGAGAGACTTTGGTCAATGTTGGACCAGAAAAACAAATCACCCTGACCAAAGTTGGGAGAGTATTTGCCGAAAGTGTGTTAAGACGACATAGACTCGCTGAGCGACTTGTGGTAGATGTTTTAGGCGTTGAGCTAAACCTAGCTCATGAGGAGGCTCATAGGCTGGAACATGCGATGTCACCGTATCTTGAAAGCAAGATAGTAATAATGCTTGATTATCCAGAGACCTGTCCGTTTGGCCACGGAATTCCTGGAAGTACTTATAAAAGGGATGAATCTTCTATAACCCTAGATAATTCAAAAGTTGGAAGTTCCTACACTGTGGATAGGGTACCGGAAGATGATCAAGATTTGTTGAAATATTTTGTTGATAATTTCTTTCTACCTGATCATCAAATCACTATTACGGATTCCTCGTTATCTCGTGGAGTTATCGAATTAAATTGTGAAGGGAAAGAACTAGTATTCAGTGTAAAGATTGCTGGTCAGATATGGGTGAAGCCGGTATAAATAAGACTGCGAAACTTGTCACGTCTGAAGAGATGCGTTTGTTAGAGGATCGTGCGAGTCAGCAAGGGATTGATAATGCCATATTAATGGAGACAGCTGGCTTAGAGATAGCTTTGGCGGTGTCTCGTGAAATTGGATTTCTTCGCCAGATTCCTATTTTGATTCTAGTTGGTCCTGGAAATAATGGATTAGATGGCCTTATTGCCGGAACGCATTTATCCTCCTTTGGTGCGAAAGTTACCGCCGCATTGTTATCTGAAAGAATTCCCACTGACACTATCATGACAAAAGCTGATCAGTCTGGTGTTAGGATTTTGTCCCTTTCCAGTCGGAATGGTGATGAAAGTTTGGATCTACTTGGTGACGAAATAAAAAAATCCATTGTAATCGTGGATGCGATTTTTGGGATTGGTATGAATCGTCCCATAGTGGGTTATTTATCGAAAGTACTCGCTTCAGTTAATAAGAAAAAGAGAAAAGACTCACTTATTTTTGCTGTAGATTCTCCTACCGGTTTGTTTATTGATAGTGGTGGTATAGACAAATCTTTTCTTGCTCCTGACATAACACTGGCGCTTGGCTTTTTAAAAATAGGACATGTTACACAGCCTGG
>CAYTAN010000091.1:0-2767 GCA_964435605.1 uncultured Dehalococcoidia bacterium | reverse complement strand
GGCTCGAATATAGAGACAAAACACTGATGATAAATTCAGGCAGTATCACTTTTCCCCATCACAAGGAGATCCGCCTCGGTACTGTTGGTATCCTTGAACTGGAAACTAACTACGCGAAAGCAGAGATCTTTCCTCTAGGGGAAACAAAAGGAAGCCCAAATCCCGGAACAAGAATTTTACTGGAGATGAAGAACGGAGAAATAATCGACTCTGAAGGGCCCGTAATGATTCAATAAGGGTGCGCCTTAAAGCCTAGGTGATTTTTACCTCTTCTTCGTTCACATTCCCATCCGCAGAAACATCGAAGAAACGAACATCAGGCTTTGAGGAATCTTCCAATGAAACCAATACATAACAGAAATCTACCCATCCTGATTCAGTGGCCATTCTTATATCGGTATCAGAAGGATACGCGGGACTGTGAGTATGAGAATGATAAAAGGCCATGAGATCAAGAGAACGTTCATCCGCATCTTTCATGGCTTTTAATTGCTCGTTCGGATCCATCACATATCTATACGGGCTGGGAGTAGAGTTCTGTATCCGATAAAGTTTAGTAACCTTGCCTTCTGTCCCAGCTAGAATTCCGCAACATTCGTTAGGATTTTCAAGTCTCGAATGCTCAATCATTTCTAGGACAAATTCATCGGATATCTCGATCACTTCTGCCTCCCTATAATCTTATACACTAAGTTCTTCATAATGCTTCGAAGGCCTTTAGGTTTCAAATTCTTCCTCTCACTACAAACGACACATGTGCAGGCCGGAGGATGATCATAATGCCAATTCGCTCTTCCCATTCTAAAACCTCACAAACGTCAACTTAATACTTGATCGAACCTATTCGCAATCGCAATCGGAGCACGCAGATGATTTAACTAATTCATAACATGTTCAGGAGCTATTATCCTATCCACTACGGGGAGGGCCGCATCCCCAAAAATCCATCTGTCGCCATGCTTCATATCCAACAATGCCGACTGAGTTAGCCAAATTCAAGCAACGATTAGATGGCTTCATAGGAATCAAAATTTGATTCTCTTCCGGAATCATATCAAACACAGAGTCTGGCAAACCCATTGATTCAGACCCAAATAAAAAGGAATCGCCATTGCTATAATCTGGGTCAGTATAAGTCCTACGACACTTGGCTGATGCCGCAAAAATCCTTCGATCAGGATAGACAGAAATATAATCCTTTAAAGTCTTGTGATTCTGTAGGATCGTAAGGTCTGTATAATCCAGTGCGGCTCTGCGAAGCTTTGATTCAGTCAATTCAAATCCCAAAGGCTCGATTAGATGCAGTTCGAAACCCATATTTGCACAAAGGCGTATTACGTTCCCCGTATTGTAGGGAATTTCAGGGTTATGAAGAACAATATGTAAATCTAAGTCGTTTTGAGAACCATTCACATTCTCAATTATAGTCCAAATATATGAATTATTTGATAACTATGACAATCACAGTGTTCTTGTGGCAAAATTAACGACTAAAGCATATGAATTAATATCTTGTACTAAATGAATGAATGTTAGGAGGAAAAACAATGTCGAATTACCTAGATGGCAAAGTAGCTATCGTCACTGGGGCTGGAAGAGGAATAGGTGCGGGGGTAGCTAAGCAGTTGGCTTCTGAAGGAGCCAAAGTCATCGTCAACGACTTGGGAGCCTCGCTGGATGGGGACGGGACATCAAGTACACCTGCTGAGCAAGTCGTTGAGGAAATCAAATCCAGTGGAGGGGACGCTCTACCAAATTTCACTGATATTTCTACGATGGAAGGCGGAGAAAGCATCGTTCAGTCGGCGCTAGACAACTATGGGAAATTAGACATTGTGGTTACAGTAGCTGGAATCCTCAGAGACCGCATGATTTTCAATATGACCGAGCAAGAATGGGATGATGTAATACGAGTACACTTGAAAGGAACATTCACGGTCTGCAAATATGCCTCGATACTATACAGGCAGCAAAGAAGCGGCAGAATCATCACCTTTGCGTCCGAATCCGGACTCATAGGTAACACTGGACAAGGAAACTATGCCGCCGCAAAATCAGGTATCGCCGGATTCACAAAAGTCGCGGCCAAGGATCTAGGTCGCTACGGTGTCACAGCTAATTCAATCTGCCCAAGAGCAAACACAAGAATGACACAATCTGTACCTGACTCTTCTCGGCAACTCAGAGCAGACAGACCTGAAGACAGGGAAGCCGCACCTCCGGTTGACCAAATGGAACCAGAGGACATAGCCCCATTTGTAGCCTACCTCGCAAGTGATCAGGCTGCGGATATTAATGGACAAACATTTCTCGTATACGGGGGAGTGATCACAAAACTATCCTTACCTAGACGAATTCGAACCATATTTAAGCAGGGAAGATGGGATGTAGAAGAGCTAAGAAATCTAGCCCCCCAACATCTTACTCAAAATTTAGTAAATCCTTCACCGCCTCAGCAGGCTAAATAAATATAAATCAATAAAACATTATCAAGATAAATAACCCAGGAGAATACGATGGGAGATCTTTTAAAAGACAAAGTTGCATTGGTCACCGGTTCCGGAAGAGGTATAGGAAGAGGTATTGCATTACTGTTGGCTGAGCAGGGAGCTAAGGTTGTTGTTAATGACCTCGGTGGAGCTGTAGACGGAACAGGAGATTCTGCAACCCCGGCAGACGAAGTGGTGAATCAGATCAAGGCTAATGGTGGAGAAGCCGTTGCAAATTACGATTCTGTATCTGAAATGGAAGGGGGAGAAAATATCAT
>CAYTAN010000090.1:0-2790 GCA_964435605.1 uncultured Dehalococcoidia bacterium | reverse complement strand
AAATAGCCGCAGCCATGTACTGGCAATTTTTATGCAGGAATAGCTTTAAAGCTTCTACGGTAAATAGAATGATTCTAATTAATACCATTATCATTACTTCCTAAGTATTCAAATACGACATGGATTCTTATTGTATAAATTTTTTTCATGACAGAGTAGTTCAAATATATTATTTGCAAATAGAATATGGGCTTAAGAGAGGTTTAGTTGGAACTGGACAAGAAGTTAAATAGTGGATTAGAGGTTGAAAGCTTTAATTATTATTTGCCAGAAAAATTGATAGCTCAAACTCCAATTGAGCCCAGAGACCAATCAAAGCTTATGGTGCTTGATAGGAGTAAACAAGAAATTTTTCATAGAAAGTTTGTGGATCTCCCAGAATTTATTAACCAGGGTGATGTACTGGTATTCAATGACAGTAAAGTGATATCCGCCAGGCTTTATGGACGCCTAATAAGCAATGACAGGCCGATAGAATTGTTATTGCTTAGCCAGCATGAGCCTGGGTTGTGGGAATCATTAGTAAAGCCTGGAAGGAGAATGCGAGAAGGAGCGAAATTCTTTGTAAGAAACGATAAAGGGAAAACTTTGTACGGGTCGGTCGAGGCCATACTTCCTGAAGGTACGAGACTTGTCCGATTTCAGAATGGCTTTGACCCTGAAGAATACGGTGAATTGCCCTTACCGCCTTATATAAAAAAATCGGTTGAAGATCCCAGTCGATATCAAACTATCTATTCAAAGAATCTAGGAAGTGTCGCAGCTCCGACAGCAGGATTGCATTTTACAGAAGGTCTTTTGCAAAAGATCAGGGATAAATCCGTGTTGATAGTATATGTGACGCTCCACATTGGATGGGATTCGTTTAAGCCAGTCAAATCCAAAAATTTTGCCGATCATGTAATGCATAGTGAATACTGGCAAATCTCTCGGGATGCGGCAGATACAATAAATCGGGCTAAACATGAAGGTAGACGAATTATTTCAGTAGGTACAACAGCTACCAGGTTGCTCGAGAATGCAGCAGATAAAGATCCACACTTTAGACTTAGTCAAGGAAAAGGGTGGGCCGATATTTTTATAACTCCAGGTTACCAATTCAAAGTTGTAGATAGTCTTGTTACCAATTTCCATCTACCTAAGTCAACATTGTTATTGTTAACAAGTGCACTTGGAGGGAAGGATTTTATATTTAGAGCGTATGAGGAAGCCGTAAGACGCGACTATAGATTTTATAGCTTTGGGGACGGTATGATCATACTCTGACTTTCGTTATCGGAATTACGACGCTGTAACCCCACCATCCATCACCATTTCACTGCCCGTCATGAATGACGATTCATCTGATGCTAGGAACAGAGCCCCGTAGGCTATTTCTATAGGATCGGCGATTCTTTGCAGAGGAACAGTCTCTTTAATTCTTTGTTGACGTTCATCATCCTCTGTTAAGTGAGCAATCATATCTGTGTCGACTCCACCCGGGTGAATTGAATTAGCCCTGATGCCGTATTTTCCGTATTGCACCGCAGTAGACTTTGTGAATATTCTTACTGCTCCTTTTGAAGCATTGTAGACTGGTTGAATTGCTGGCTGCCCGATGATCCCTGAAATAGAAGAAACATTGATAATGGAACCGCTGCCATTTTTTTTCATCTCTGGAATTACATGTTTTGTGCCAAGGAAAACTCCTTTTGCGTTTACATCCATAACACTGTCCCATATTTCCTCTGAAGTATCGTCATTCGTTCCCCATACAGCAATTCCTGCGTTATTTAGCAGGATGTCGATTTTTCCGAAATGTTCAACAGTTTTGGAAACAATAGTTTCCCAGTCTTTCGAATTGGTAACGTCGTGGTGCATATAAAGGCATTTACCTCCGGTTTCGGTGATTTCAGCCTCTGTTTTTTTGCCTTCATTATCCAGAATATCCGTGATGACAACTTTTGCACCTTCTTTGGCAAATAACTTGGCTTCTGCAGCGCCCTGCCCTCTGGCACCACCTGTTATTAACGCTACTTTCCCTTTCAGTCTCATTCAACGTCCTCCTGAATATTTGGTTTATTCAAGTTCGATTCTAGTCCATATCATTTATGCAGACAAAGTGTGTTATTAATTTATCGATGTGGAGATGATGACAAGTGACCTTGTGAATTGTTACATTTATATTAGGGGGATCACACAAACTTAGGAGGTTTGCTGTGTCCGGAGAAAAAATCTTGGTGATTGAGGACGAGGAAAACATTCTTGAGGCTATCAAATATAGCCTGACTATAGAAAGTTATGAGGTTTACGGAGCTACTGATGGTGAAAAGGGTTTGGAAATGGCACAGGAGCTTAAGCCAGACCTGGTAGTTCTAGATGTTATGCTGCCCAGAATGGATGGGTTTGAAGTATGCCGCATTCTCAGAAGAGATATGTCCATGCCTGTTTTTATGTTGTCTGCGCGGGCAGAGGAGATTGACAAGGTGGTTGGGCTTGAGATTGGGGCTGATGATTATATAACCAAACCTTTTAGTATGCGGGAGCTGGTAGCCAGGATACGCAATTCCCTACGTAGGATGTCTGCTGACATAGCTAGTAATATGCCCATTGATTCTGAAGCGTACACTGCTGGGGATCTTGAGGTAGATGTCACGGCACATATCGCCAAACTCGATGGTAAAGAACTCAACATGAAGCCGAGAGAATTCGAATTGCTATCGTTGCTAATTTCAAATAGGCGCAGAGCTTTTAGCAGAGATCAAATCTTGGAACATCTATGGGGGTATGACTACATAGGAGATGTTCGTA
>CAYTAN010000089.1:0-2794 GCA_964435605.1 uncultured Dehalococcoidia bacterium | reverse complement strand
TGTGGCTGCAGGAGATGCTTTCAATGCAGGGTTTGCAGTCGCCCTCACTGAAGGGCTGAATGTCAACGGAGCAGTCCGATTTGCATGCGCAGCCGGAGCTTTAGCTACGACAAAATATGGTGCGCAGTCAGCTATGCCATTTAGAAATGAAGTTGATTCATTTCTAAAGAAATAAGTGTTCAAATTTTTGCAATAAGTTGAGACAGATCTTTTTTCAGAGTGTTTACCACTGAAGGTCCTTCGTAAACAAGAGATGTTAGAAGTTGTATAGTGTTCGCCCCTTCTTTTAGCAACGCGAACGCTTGATTTCCTTCACTGATTCCCCCGCAGGCGTTGATTTGTATTTTGTTTCCAAAAAGGTTTTTGTAAGTACCAACCATTCTGAGAGTATTGTTGAAAAGAGGTTCCCCACTTAAACCACCCCGTCCAACAGCAAGTTGCTTGTCTTCAGTGGGTAGGGTGTTCGAGACAGTCAGGGCCGATATACCCTGGTCCACACATACCTGCGCAAGTGTTAATACCTCTCGTTCGCTTTTATCGCTATCTCCTGTGAGGAATGGAGGCATCTTAATTAAAACTGGTTTGGTCTTCTGATTATTGATTAACTCAAGCAGCTTGGACAGTTTTGTTTCATGCTGGAAAACTCTTAGTCCGGCTGTATTAGGTGAACTAATATTGATTTCTGTAGCTGCTACCAATGGTTCTAACTCTGCATGGCATTGTAGAATTTCTTCAATCTCCACCCCAGATATACTGACGATTAGCTTACTGGAATTACGGGATTTGGTCCCTTTTTGGATAGCTTTTTTAGCTTCCTTCAGACCCTGGCCTGGAAAACCAAGTGCATTGATCAAGGCTTTTTCTTCCTTCCTCCGGAAGACCCTTGGTTTAGGGTTTCCTATTTTAGGTTCTTTTGTAACAGTGCCAGTTACTAAATACCCGAATCCTAAAGAGCTGAGTCCAGGAATCAATTTACAGTTCTTATCGTATCCTGCGGCCAGACCTACTGGGTTTTTTAACTTTATGCCCGCTAATTCGGTCTCCAAGTTGAGACTTTCAAATCCCATATATTTCTCATAAATTTTCCAAAACCAGCTCTGTTGGAGAGCCAGATCTCCAACACTCCATGCTGCTTCCGGTTCCAGTAGAAAGAGGGGAGGTCTAAGTACATTTTTGTAAAAGCTCAGTGTTACTTCCTTTGGATTAGTGAATTAATTTTTAATTGAGCCCGTTTCCCAGATAGTTATTATTAATGGGTATAATCTATAATTATTATCTCAGATTGTTCAGATTAAACGTAGGATGTGGAATGACTTTATCATTCGAACTAGGGAATTCAGAAAAACCGAGAGGGCATGCCTTACTGTACTTTACGGACACCGTCCAAGGGACTTTCTACGCAACCTATATAGTTTTATTGCCTATCAGTGTCGATGTATCCAAGTATGTGCCACCATTCCTTATGAATCAGGTAGGTGATTTTGGACCAGGTGACATGTCAGCATTTGCTTTTCCTCCCGCTCCAGAAGAAGTTGAGAGTCTTGACTACTTAACGGATTTAGGCGAAAAACGGCAAGATGACTTGATATTTGGAGGTGAGGTCACTGGCTCAGATGTGAGTTCTTCGATGATGAAGGTTAATGACGTGGTGCAAGAATACCTTGACTTGTACGAGGGCGCATACGGTATTGAGCCACCTGCGCTTGATGAATCCAAGCCAGCTTCTGAATTACATGTCAATGATGTCTTGTATTCTATGATGACAGAACCAGACCGTCTGAATGAGCTAACCAAATTGGTTGGAAGGATGCGTTTTGCGGTGGAAAGCGGAGAAAATTCCATTGTTAAGGAAGTCGAATCGGACATTAATGCTTTGTCGGAGTATCTCCCAGAAACGTTTCAAATCCACAGGTTATTGAAGTGGGCGACTGCTGTCAGTGAGGAATCATCACACATCACGGATCTATATCTCAAAAGATGTTTTCATCTTAGTCGTGAAGAATACAAGGAATTGGGCGAGATAGAAGCACAAATTAGCGAAAGCACTTAATTTACAACAGAAAACGGACTTGGAGATTTACATAGATAATCTCAAGTATGTGTTTTTAAGATGACCTAACTACCATTTCCTTTATCGCTTTAGCTACGGCCTCTGTGTTTTCCATTGGCAAGAAATGTGAGTTTGCTTCAAATATTTCTGACGTGGAATTTTGGAGGAGTTCGTTTAAGTCAGGCCTGGTTATGGAGGGTCCCAGTTCCATAAATTTTTCTTCTGGTAACCTTTGACGAGCCAGCATTATATGAACCGGGTTTTTATATTTAGGTAGGTCTTCGATGATTGATGGATCTATATACGCTCCATACATCTGTGCTTCGACTGACGGAGGGCATTTCAGTTGGTAATGTGAACCTTCTTCGTTTAGTTCAAGTCCGTAATTGCAATAATCATCGAGTACGTCGAGTTCCCAAAGGCCAAAGTTTTTATGTCTTCGCAAACGGTCATACATTTCCTTTGGGCTTGCCCAATTGTTACGTCTTTTCGATACTGGGTGTTCTGTTTTTTGAGAATAATTAAAATCTCGGTATCGGTGCCTTTCAAAAATGCTTGGATCACATAAGACCAAACTTCGTATGAGAGAGGGATTACCTATGGCAGCTTTTGTGATAACGTGGGCTCCCATGGAGTGACCCACACCGATCACGTTATTGAGCCCAAGTTGGCTTATGACTTCTAGTACGTCCGGCACAAATGAGTCCCAATTATAAGAGGTATCGGTCTTATCGCTATCACCAT
>CAYTAN010000088.1:0-2866 GCA_964435605.1 uncultured Dehalococcoidia bacterium | reverse complement strand
GGCACACCACCTACTAACAACAGCATAAGGGAAAAACATGACATTAATAATCAGGTCTGATTATCATGCAGTTCCTTTAATTGAACAAAACGGTATCAAGTGGATTTCGCTCGACCAGTCCAAAACCCAAGACATACGTCCGCTTCGAATAGGCATTTTGAATATAATGCCTCTGGGAGAACAATACGAACTCAATTTGCTGAACCCGTTGGGTCTCTCAATCCTGCAAATAGAGCCTATATGGATCAAACTACAATCCCATGCTTATAAAACATGGCCAGAAGGTCATCTGGACCAACTATATTCTACTTATGAGGACGCAACTCGTGACAGTCCTCTAGACGGACTAATAGTGACTGGCGCTCCAGTAGAACACCTTGATTTTGAAGACGTTAGGTATTGGGATGAAATCACAGAACTTACCAATCATGCCAGAAAAACCTGCCCAAGCACGCTTGGATTGTGCTGGGGCGCCATGGCACTGGCATATATGGCGGGAGTTCCAAAAATAATTTTTGACGAAAAACTTTTCGGAGTGTTTGAACTGGACAACCTGGCAACCTCTCATCCAATCATGGGAGCGCTCGACGACAAATTTGTTTGCCCGCAAAGTAGAATAGCCGGGGCATCAAATGCCGAAATGGAAGCTGCACAAACACGTGGAGATCTCAACTTGCTCGCATTTGGAAAAGAGTCAGGCTACACAATATTCGAAACACCTGATCAAAAACAAATAATGCATATGGGGCATCCAGAATATAATTCCGGTCGACTGGCTCACGAGGCACGGCGAGATCTAGACGATCCTACAGTACCGAATATCAGTAATTTTGACTTCGACCAACCCAAAAACGTTTGGCGTATGCATAGAAATACGTTTTTCCAGCAGTGGATTCATTTCTGCTACATGGCAATAAGTCTTAACGATTAAATAATAACTCACGTTAATTCCCCATTAGTGGCCTTAAACCCTCTCACTCTTTGGACATATTTATGCGATGATTTATATTCTGGTTTAAAAATGCAAAAGCTTGAATCATGTCAAATCAAATAGAAAACTTAAGAAATATAACCATCATTGCACACGTCGATCATGGCAAAACAACCTTGGTGGACGCGTTGCTAAAACAAAGCAACATATTCTCAGATCGCGAAGACCCTGGGGATTTGATTATGGACAGCAATCCTCTAGAACGTGAAAAAGGGATAACAATACTTGCAAAAAACACTTCCATAAATTTCCAAGGCGTAAAAATAAACATCATTGATACCCCTGGTCACGCTGATTTTAGCGGAGAAGTAGAAAGAGTAATGAACATGGCTGACGGATGCATACTATTAGTTGATGCTGTCGACGGGCCAATGCCACAAACAAGGTACGTGTTAGAGCAAGCCTTAAGTTACAACCTAAATCCAATTGTTGTAATAAATAAGATAGATAGACCTGAAAGAAGACCCGAAGAAGTAATTTCTGAGATAGATGACTTATTCTTAGAGCTTGCTACTTCCGAGGAACAGCTTGATTATCCGGTTCTGTATGCTTCGGCGAGAGATGGTTATGCAATAAATGACATCGAGGACAGTCCTTCCGGAATTACTCCATTACTAGACACCATCATCAGTCATGTACCCGCCCCTTTAGGTGACATTGACATGCCGTTCCAGATTCTAGTAACAGCCCTAGACCATGATAACTATTCAGGTCAAATTGGTATCGGAAAAGTTTACCGGGGAGTTGTATCCGAGAAATCTCAGGCCGCACTTATTACAATTGACGGGTCAAAAACCTTACATACCATAGAGAATGTTTTTACATATGAAGGAATGAACAGGACCAAATCCCCATCCGCATCGGTTGGAGAAATAGTCGCAATTACCGGTCTGGAAAACATACATATTGGAGACACAATATCGTCTTCGGCTGAACCTGAACAACTTCCTCCGATAAAGGTAGAGGAACCGACAGTAAAAATGACTTTCGGTTCCAACACTTCTCCTTTCATGGGACAAGAAGGAACTCACCATACTTCTCGTGAACTTTACACTCGTTTGTCCAATGAGCTTCGAACCAATGTCGGCCTCAGAGTTGAACAAACAGACAACCCCGAGGAATTCAATGTCAGTGGCCGGGGAGAATTACATCTCTCTATTCTAGCTGAAACCATGAGACGAGAAGGATATGAATTCCAAGTCTCTCAAGCGCAACCGATCATGAAAATAGTTGATGGAAAAACACATGAACCCTTTGAATACTTACACATAGAAACCAACGAAAAATATTACGGAGTTCTAAGCGAGAATCTGAATAAAAGGTTGGGCGTACTTGAAGAAGTGTCAAACACAAGTAAAGGGAATATTAGACTAAAATTTTTCATCCCGACGAGGGGACTTATAGGATTCAGGTCATTCTTTCAGAACGCTACGCATGGGGACGGAATAATGTCCAGTCAATTTGCGTCCTATGAGAAAAGGAAAGGAGAAATCAAGAGAACTTCTCAAGGGTTTTTAGTTGCATCCGAACCTGGAGTTTCAGTGGCTTATGGTTTGATAAATGCACAAGAGCGAGGTCGAACAATGATCCAAGCTGGAACAAAAGTTTACGAGGGAATGGTGGTTGGACTTCACTCCAGAGCGTCTGATCTAGTTGTAAACGTTTGCAAAGAAAAGAAATTAACCAACATGAGATCTTCGACGGCGGACATAGCAACAAAATTAGTGCGTCCCATGGTTTTTACATTGGAAGAATCACTAGATATCATCTCAGAAGATGATCTCATAGAAATAACCCCCGACAACCTCCGACTCAGAAAAAAAATATTGTCAGGTGACGCCAGACACCGACACGAGAAGTCTCGCAGTAAGTCAA
>CAYTAN010000087.1:0-2873 GCA_964435605.1 uncultured Dehalococcoidia bacterium | reverse complement strand
TGCTCAACTCAAAAGATGGAAGTGTCTTTGAGCATGTCAATTACGGATTTATACTGACAGGAGTATCTAGAAGTCTGACACATGAATTGGTCAGACATAGAGCGGGATTTGCCTACAGTCAAAGGTCACAGAGATATGTCGACGAAAGTGAAGGCTCATTCGTTGTCCCACCAATAATGGCTTCAGGGCAACCAGGTTCTGGTCAACCAAGAAAGATATTGGATACGGCCTTAGAAAAAGCAGCTGAATCTTACACAATTCTAGTGGAAGAACTAGACAAATCACTTCCACGGGAAATGTTTGAAACAAGGACAGATAGACGGAAAGCTATAAGACAGGCAGCCAGATCGGTCTTGCCTAACGCTACCGAAACAAAAATCTTTGTAACAGCAAATGTACGTGCATTGAGGCATTTCATAGAAATGAGAGGAGCAGTCTACGCTGATACTGAGATCAGGTACGTATCAATAGAGATGCTGAAACTTCTGCAGCAAGAAGCACCTTTACTGTTTCAGGACTTCATAATAGACGACCTACCAGACGGGACTCAAATAGCAACTCCGCAATATTCCAAAGTATAGATATTGCGCCCACATCCTCTCCAAAATTTGTGGTAGCCTTGTCGCGAAAATACCGCAGGATAGATATTCTATTTCAGAAGTAAAGCATTTCGTTGGAGTTCTAAATTGAATGCTAAAAGAGCCACTCGACCAGAACCCAAAATAGACTGGTTTATACCCATAGACGGGGACGGATACCAAATAGGTACAAGGCATGCTGAGCGTCCTCCAACTTTTGAATATCTAAAAAAAGTAGCCCAAACAGCAGACAGCAACGGATACTACTCTTTGTTAGTCCCAACCCGGTTTGCCAATGGATTGTTTGAAGAAAGTGAACCGCTAGCAGAAACATGGACTACAGTATCTGCGCTATGCTCTGTGACTAAAAACATAAGATTTTTGATCGCGATAAGACCAGGTTTCATATCCACTGGGTTATTTGCACAAATGGTAGGAACGCTTGACGAAATATCTAATGGGAGAATCGACTTAAATATTGTCCCAGGTGGAATCAGTGGGGATCTCGAGAGATTAGGAGAAAGTTCATCTCACGACAACCGATATGAAAGGGCAGCCGAATTCATCGACGCCTGCAGGCAACTCTGGGCAAGTCCTGTTCCGATAGATTTTAATGGCACTTTTATCAACCTCAACTCAGCGATATGTACCCCTGCACCAGACAAAAGCCTGAAGTTTTACATAGGCGGAGCTTCCGACAAAGCAATTCAACTTTCCGCGGAACACGGCGACAATTATTTGGCCTGGATACTTCCACGACCACGGCTAGAGCAATTATTAAATAAGGTACAGAACGAACACACTTCTGCAAAAAGACCCACGAGTCTGGGCATGAGGACCCACATTATTGCAAGAAAAACTGAATCTGAAGCTTGGGAAGCCGCTGAAAAACTTCTAGAAAGCCGTTCCGAGTCAGTTATTAATCAAAGAAACGTAACGTTTTCAAAAAACATCATGGAAGGTCAAAAATACCAGTTAGAGCAGCATGATGAACACCGAGTCGACAAGCATCTTTGGAACGGAATATCAACTGTTCGAGTGAACTGTGGAACTGCGATTGTCGGTGATTATCATCAAGTCGTTGACGAATTATTGGGTTATTGGACCCTTGGTATAGATGAGTTTATATTGTCCGGATATCCACACGTGGAGGAATGTAATCGAATAGCTGAAGAAATCATCCCTTATTTCAAAAAACAAGTTAGTTCAGGAATGTGTGTACTGTGAAATGGGCCAGATATGTTTCCGACGGCAAAACTTTTTACGGAATCATAGAAGATGAAAAAATAACTGAAGTTAGAGGTAGTCCTTTCGAAGGCTACACGGCTACTAATATCCATCATGAAATCTCTGACATTAAATTACTGGCCCCTGTAATCCCACCAACTTTTTATGCCGCAGGGATCAATTATGAACAACATATCAGGGAAACAGCAGAATTACTGGGAAGAGATCCGGTGCTACCGGCAAAAGCGGATATAGGCTACAGAGCTTCAAATGCGATCATTGCTCACAAAGACCCGATATTAGTACCAAAAAACGCCACCGAAAAAATTCAATATGAAGGTGAATTAGTTATTGTAATTGGTACTGAAGTGAAAAATGTATCCAGAGAAAATGCACTGGAATGTATCTTAGGGTACACCATTGGAAATGACGTCAGTGAAAGAACTTGGCAAGCCGCAGACCGTACTATGTGGAGAGCCAAAAATACGGACACTTTCAAGCCCATGGGACCATGGATAGAAACAAAGGCTGATCTGGACACGATGGAGACCTCTGTAGTTCTAAATGGAAAAGAAATG
Organism: uncultured Dehalococcoidia bacterium; assembly: GCA_964435605.1. GTDB lineage: Bacteria > Chloroflexota > Dehalococcoidia > Lucifugimonadales > UBA826. The sequence goes on along the minus strand of CAYTAN010000087.1, from coordinate 490 downwards.
ATTAAATTCAGTACAAACTCAATGATTTTTGGGGTAGAAGAATACATACACCAAATCACCAAGTACCTAACGTTGTACCCAGGAGATGTTATTTGGATGGGCACCGATGGAGCCACAGAAAATATGGCTCATGGAGATATTTGTCAAATCACAATAACAGGTATAGGCACCTTGGAAAACTCTGTAGTCAGACTAACTTAGAAGAGGAATAAAATGACAAAAATCGAGTCGGTAAACGGAACCATTGATACTTCAGAGCTTGGTTTCACATTATCACATGAACACGTTGTCGTCAGCTCTGCGGGAATACCTCAAATCTACCCGGAATTCATCCGAAGGGAAGAATCGATAAACGAAGGAATAAGAGCGTTAAGTGCAGCTAAAGCTGAAGGTCTTGATTCCATCATAGACGTTACAACCCTAGATCTGGGCCGGGATATTCATATGCTAGAAAAGGTTTCTAGAGAATCAGGAGTAAACATAATCTGCG
>CAYTAN010000086.1:0-2890 GCA_964435605.1 uncultured Dehalococcoidia bacterium | reverse complement strand
GCAAAGACCTTAAGGGATATTTTGACCAGCCCACTGGCTACATCCTGATTGTCATATTTGTAGCGATGCTGTCATGGGCCTTTTTCAAAACCGTATTTATAATTGGGGAAACCTCATTAAGGCCGTTATTTGCCATTGAATTCGCAATCGACAGACCCTCATTACCTTGGCTCATGACTTTGTTCATCCCAGCAGCAACCATGAGATTGCTGTCAGAAGAACAGCGTGATGGGACCTTAGAAACTTTATTGACTCATCCTATACGTGCCTGGGTGGTGTTAGTTACAAAATTTTTGTCGGGCCTTATTTTCGTGTCAATCGCAGTCCTGTCCACTTTGGCAATCCCATTAACATTGACCACTGCAGGAAATTTAGACTGGGGAGCTGTCATATCGCAATATATTGCAAGTATCTTTCTTGCCGGTTGCCTCGTCTCAATAGGATTATTCACATCCAGTCTAACAAGAAACCAGATCGTTGCTTTTATATTGGGCCTCACGTTCAGTATGGTGCTAATGATAATGGGATTGGAGATTGTAGCCATCACACTACCAAGTGGAACGGCAAATCTGCTTCAACTCCTGAGCCCGATAACACATTTCGACAACGTTGGTAGAGGCGTAATTGATTTTAGAGACACCTTATACTTTTTGTCATTAATATCTACTTTTTTATCTGCAACTTTTCTTGTGATGCGTAGTAGAACTTTAAGCCATCGAACACCTCAATACAGAAATCTGCAACTAGGTGTAGCGGGCTTGATAATTTTAAGCATATTGGTCGGGTGGTTTGGAACTTCTATCAAAGGAAGATTGGATCTCACCGAGGACCAAATTTTCAGTTTGAGCCCGGCGACTATTGAAATAGTAGATAACCTTGAAGATCTGCTCACAGTTGATGTCTTCATGTCAGACGACCCACCAGTGCAGATAGCATTAGCCACCAGAGACGTCAACGATTTCCTCGATGAATTTGAAAGCCATTCGGGGGGGAATGTAAAAATAGTGCGGCACCGCCCAGACGAGGGAGATAAGGCTTCTGTACAGGGGAGAACTGCCGCCCGAAAGGCAAGAAATGCTCAAATCTATGCACAGCGTTTCCCTTTGCTATCACAGGGTGAACAAGGGGAAAAGTCAGGATTCCTAGGAATAGCTCTAACTTATCTGGATAAAAGAGAAGTGATTCCCGCCATAGATACCGTCGACGGCTTAGAATACCAACTTGCGAGTCTCACAAACAAAATGTCGAACGAAAGACTAGAGAAGAAAACGATAGGTTTCTTAGATGGACATGGAGAGTCCAGTATTGCGGACCAAAGCAAACTTAACTACTTTGCTAGAATCTTGAACCAGCAATATCAGGTTGTCCAGGTCGTCTCTGAAGAAACCGCAGTTTTCGACCTCAATGAACTTGACATATTAATAATCGCCTCTCCAAAAACACTAATAACTGAAAAAGAAAGAACGGAAATATTACGGTTTCTAAATGAAGGTGGCAGTGCGCTTATGGCACTAGAACCGGTAATCATAGACAAAACCCAATTATCCGGTTTGGCCAACAGAAACGACTTCAGTGATTTTGCTCGTGAAGAATTTGGGGTCTCCGTAGAGCAGGACATAGTCTATGATGTCAGATCCTTCGAAACAATTATAGGCGAAAGCGGAGGCAGAACTCTCGCGCGGCCGTATCCGTATTATGTGAAATCAGAAGTTGCCGACAAAAAAATTGGAAGATCCATAACATCAGTAGTTTTGCCATGGGTAAGTTCGGTAGGCATTATAGAAATACCTAACTCAATCTACAAAATCACACCCTTACTTAGGTCATCTGAATATGCAGCCATAGACTTCGAATACCGCAATTTAAGACCCGATAGCCCCACATTCTCAGACATATCAGCAAAGAATTCCTTTCAAAGTGATCTTGGGGTGACAGTGGAAGGAAGCAATGGTTCAAAAATTGTCATAATAGGCGATGCTGAATGGCTTGACCCAAACTACTTACAAAGATTTGAAAGTAACCTTTTATTTGGCCTAAACATAATAGACTGGCTCGCTCAGAACGATACTCTCGCATCAGTCAGATCTAAAGTAGTGACAGAAAGAAGTCTTGTTTTCTCATCGTATACTCACAAAAACATAGTCCAATATGTCAACATAGTCGGAATCCCATTAGGTTTTGTAATCATCGCATTTTTGAGATACACGCAAAGGAGAAGCAAAGGATTCAGAAGCAATTGGAGAAGCAGGGCTATTCGCTTAGTGTCCAGAAACAAAGATCAAAAAGAGACCACTAGCGATGAAGAATAGACAAGTCGGATTTGTATTAATGGCCCTTATAGCCATAGGAATTATCGGCATTGTGATTCGGCTGGTCACAGGTGGCAGCAGCGACTTTATTTTAAAGGGTCTTATGCCCATATCTGGTGACGTCATAACCAAGGTAATAATAATGGGTCCGGACCAAAATTCGTCCGAATTGGTAAAAATCGACGAAGAAAACTGGGAAGTAGGAATCCATCCTGTTTTCGCACCACGACTAAATGATTTTTGGGTACACGTCAATGACATTCCTATGGCCCAATTAGTCGCACGGGAAAAAACACACCACGAAAAACTGGGTGTAGACGATGAAAATAGCACAAAAATTGATTTCTACTTTGGACAGTCACTACAGGAGCAATTCCATGTGGGTAAGTGGCTCCCTGACGTACGACTATGTTATATAAGAAAAAGTGGGAATACAGAGGTATACGGAATACCGTGTGCTAGAAACGGGGTGTTTTCTGCGGACCCAGATACCTGGAGAAACCCAATAATTGCTTCGATACCCGCATCCGACGTAGCTTCACTTGATTTCATATATCCAGACAGCACCAAAAACTTCAGTG
>CAYTAN010000085.1:0-2961 GCA_964435605.1 uncultured Dehalococcoidia bacterium | reverse complement strand
TTCGTCTTAAGTCTTCCTGTGTAAAATGCGGCCGCAACTTAGTCGCCAATTTTTCCAGAGATTGCTCAGGACTATCGATAGACGTATTTATTCTGACTACTGGGCCAAGAGTACTTTTACCTATCCAACGTTTATATTCCATCTGGATTTCCGCTATGTCGCTTCTAAGTAGGGGGCTATTACTATGTGAGGAACTACCTTCTAGCTTTTCCATTCGAGCCTCTATTATTTCCTGATCAGCTTCTACATGGACAAGAATGACTGGATCTTCGGTTATCTGCTTAATTCTAGTTTCCACTGCCTGGAAAATTTTCTCCCTATCAAATGAGTCTCCAGCCAATCCATATCCATAATATTTCCTTGCATATATAGCTTCTTCAATATGAAGTCCAACCGTCAAATCATCGGGTTGGACGTAATGGTGCAAATGATAATAAATGCTGTACCGATGGTACATTTCCTTCAGTTTTGGAGACAAGCTTAAGATTTGCTCCTGCTCCTCTGCAGTCGTATCGTCTGGATGTCCAGAAGTATGTGGAAGTTTAAAATGGTCATGTATAAGACCCATGTAGAAAGGTTCTCCCATAACCTTCATTTTCCAGTCTGAGAGTAAATTGGCCAGTGTAGTGGTACCCGAATACTCAATGCCGGCTAAAATCAATTTCATTTTCTACCTCCCATGCTTTATACAAAGTCAATAAACCCAATTTAAGTTCCCGGTCAGACAGGTAATTTAACAGTTTTATACCACTGGGCACCAGACTTTAAAACCTGTAATAGATGTCCAATTCTTTCACAAATGCTCTGGTATAATCAGTCAGTTTAAACCACCCAAAAGGAACATGTTACATTGCCAGACTCTGACCAAGAATTAGACATAGAAAAAATAACCTCTTTGTGCAAACGTAGAGGTTTCATTTTTCAAAGTAGCGAAATATACGGCGGGTTAGCAAGCACATGGGATTATGGCCCGCTTGGGGTAGAACTGAAAAGAAATATAAAAGATCATTGGTGGAATGCAATGGTCTGGGAACGGGAAGATATGGTTGGGCTTGATGCTTCAATTCTTATGCACCCAGAGACATGGCGATCGAGCGGACACCTTGAAAGTTTTACTGACCCTCTGGTGGAATGTAATAACTGCAACAGGCGTTACAGAGAGGACCACCTTGAAGAACAACTATGCCCTGAGTGCGGCGGAGAGTTGGGGGACCCTAGATTGTTTCATCTTATGTTCAAAACCTTTATGGGCCCTGTCGAAGAAGACGCCTCCATTGTCTATTTGAGGCCAGAAACTGCTCAAGGAATATTTGTCAATTTCACCAACGTAATCAATTCGACCCGAAAAAAACTACCGTTTGGAATAGCTCAAATTGGAAAAGCCTTCAGGAATGAAATAACTACAGGAAATTTCATTTTCAGAACCAGAGAGTTTGAAATGATGGAAATAGAGTATTTCGTAATGCCAGGAGAGGACGAAGAAATACATGATCAATGGATCAATGATTGCCTATCCTGGTATCACGATCTAGGAATTTCTGAAGACAAATTAAGAGTCCGAGAACACGACCAAGACGAGTTATCACACTACGCAAAAGCAACATATGACATAGAGTATCTTTTCCCTTGGGGATGGGGTGAGATACAAGGAATAGCAAATAGAACAGATTATGATCTTAAATCTCATATGGAAGCCAGCAAAGAGAGACTGACCTTTTTTGACGAAGAGTCTGGGCAACATGTTATCCCCTATGTCATCGAGCCTTCCTCAGGAGTCGACAGAGCGGTCATGGCAGTTCTAGTAGATGCTTATGATGAGGAAAGTAATGAGACTTCGTCTGGAAAAATGGAAACTAGGACCGTACTCAGACTTAGTTCTGCCATAGCTCCTGTTAAAGTGGCAATTCTTCCACTAAGTCGTAATGAAAAACTAACACCTCTCGCTAAATCTGTATATCAACTGGTCAGGAAATCATCAAAAATTGACGGCCATATTCAATTTGATGATGCTCAAAGCATTGGGAGAAGGTATCGTAGACAAGATGAAATTGGTACTCCTCTTTGTGTCACAGTAGATTTCGATTCACTAGAAGACAACAGCGTAACCATAAGAGACCGGGACAGCATGTCCCAGATAAGAGTTAAAATCGATGATCTTGAAGACAATTTACTTAATATGCTATCAAACTAACTTATCATGGAATTACAATAGATGTTCGTAGTCCATACAGCAGACGTACATATCGGAGTTGAAAATTATGGACGACCTGACCCAGAGACCAAAGTTTCAACTCGGTTAACAGATTTTTTAAACAGCCTCGATGAATTGGTCGACTATGCCATAAATAAAGATGCGGACATGGTTCTGTTCTGCGGGGACGCCTACAAAAGTAGAAATCCAAGTCAGACACATCAGCGGGAGTTCGCGAAAAGAATATCGAGACTTTCAAGTAGAAATATAGCTGTATTCCTAGTGTCAGGAAATCATGATTCCCCCAATATTCATGGACCGGCAACAGCCCTAGATATATTCCCAGTATTAAACGTTGAAAATGTATACATTGGGGACGAAATCGCAACTCACACCGTAATGACTAAAAGTGGACCGGTTCAAATAGTTGCACTCCCGTGGATAAGAAAAGGCGAATATATGAGCCTATCAGGATCTAGCTCATTAAGCCCTGAAGATTTGAATATGGAAATAGAAAATAATATCAAAGAAAGATTGGACATAGAGATAAAAAAACTTGACCCAAATATTCCGGCAATACTTGCAGGCCACGTATCAGTAAGTTCAGCAATTACCAGTTCTGAAAAATCTATGATGTTGGGTAAAGATTACATCTTAGACATTAAGTCGTTAGCAAGGAAAGAATTGGATTATATTGCTTTGGGACACATACACAGGCATCAGGTACTTAATGAAAAGCCAAAAGTTGTGTACCCAGGTAGTCTTGAGAG
>CAYTAN010000084.1:0-2990 GCA_964435605.1 uncultured Dehalococcoidia bacterium | reverse complement strand
CTGCGAGCCGAGGTAGCTCAGTCGGTAGAGCACAGCACTGAAAATGCTGGTGTCGCCAGTTCGATTCTGGCCCTCGGCACATTCAGTTGGGGACAAGATCAACCGGAAGTGGCTCAGTGGTAGAGCATCTCCTTGCCAAGGAGAAGGCCGCGGGTTCGAATCCCGTCTTCCGGTCCACTTGGGATGCTTTTACTTGAAGGGTTGAAACTTTACTAAGCTGTATTCATCGGATACTTTTTCGAATACCGCCTCAACTTCCATATCGATTTCAACATCGTCCGGATCGCATTCGATAATGTTGGAAGGCATTTTAATACCTTCATTTAATTGAATAATAGCGTAGATGTGACCGTTCGCCGATTGAAAATACGGATGGGCCGCCTGTCTCACATGCGTGTAAGAGTAAACTCTCCCTTTTCCTGAAACTTCTTGCCATCCCAAATCTGTTGAGAAACACTGAGGACAGACTTCTCTTGGATAAAAAAACATCCGTGAGCAAGTATTGCATCTGGGTATAATTAACCGCCCTTCTTTTGTGGCGTTCCAGAAAGGTTTTGTCAGCGTTTCGTTTGACGGCAATGGAAGTGGTCTATCGTAAGCATTACTCATGCTTCTACCTCAATTTCTTTTATGCTGTATCTAAAGTGTGTTCTCGGACCCGAGAACCAAGGAGCACATTTCGCTCCCTGTGCCTCCTCAACCATTTACCAGACATAGGTCGTTTTTCTGGACTTGTCTGCTACCAGCTTTCTCCATAATTTGACGAGCCCCTTCAATAACGTGCCGAAATCCGCCGGCTAATCCAGGCTGCCCACCCGACAGCTGACCGCCATCGGTATTAATTGGGAAGTCTCCTTCATAGGTTGTATTTGTTGATTCGTAGAAAGGGCCTATCTCTCCTTTCTCAACCAAACCAGCGTCTTCAATGCACATTGCAGCAAGAATCGTATAGCAGTCGTAAAATTCAGCAAACTCTATGTCGCCAGGGGAATAACCGGCCATTTCTAAAGCTTTTCTTACCGAGTCAACAGCCGGGGTCTCTGTAAATCTATCCCGTTGCCATATGTTCGCCTCGCCCTGTTTCAGGCCAACTCCCAAAACGTATGCAGGTTTATTCCGAAGCGTTTTGGCCCTTTCAGGGGAAGTTATAATCAAAGCAGCGGCCCCATCACATGGCATGACGGATTCCAGTAGTTTTATTGGTTCGTTGATGTATCTGGAATTCATCACGTCTTCTTTAGTAATCGGCTGCCCGTGAAAAACAGCATTTTCATTTTCCAGAGCATTGAATCTTTGGTCGGCTGCCATTTTGGCAAGTTGTTCTTCGGTTGTGCCGTATTCGTGTATATGTCTTCTGTAAATTAATCCATAGCCGGTGTTTGCGCCTGGGGCCATACCGCTTGGCTCTTCCCACTCTGATCGAATGCTAGGGCCGCTCGCTCCACGTCCCGCAGGCCTACCCGCCCTATCAGCGTCCTCTCTTGAGTTACCCATCACCACCAGGGCAGTTTTACATATTCCACTGTTTATCGCTGAAGCAGCCACCATCGTTGCTGTGGCACCACTAGCGCCCTGCATTGAAACACCTGTTGCGAAGTTCGGTTTGATGCCGAAATATTCGGCCATATTGGGCGGAAGGGCTACCCCGTCAGTTACAAGACCATCTATGTCTTCTTTTTTGAGCCCTGCATCTTTGATGGCCATTCCGGCCGCTTCTGCACATAGACCGTACATTGTTCGACCCTCGTGTATTCTCCTGGTCGGAACTTCCCCAATACCAACAATCGCAGCTTTGCCTCTCAAGCTCATAATTTACCCCCAGATCTCGGATCATTTTTCCAGTTCTTATACACTAATTCTTGCATCTTACTACACCTAGGAAATGTATTTAGCCGCGATTTCATGTTTTGTCTATAGAGACTTAATCATTCCCAAGGCTATTACCCTCGGGCCAGCGTGGGTACCAATAACGGGTCCAACCCGAGCCACCATCGGGGTCTCTCCATCAGGTAGAACATGTGTTAATTGGTTCGCTAACTTTAATGCGTCATCCTTATCTGTGCTATATGCAACAACTATGCTTTCAATTTTGCCAGCTTCTACGCAAGAATCGTACAGTTTTTGAATGCCGGCTTGTCTTGACCTTACTTTTCCAAACTCTCCGACTTCACCCTCACTTATCGTTATAAGAGGTTTGATTTTGAGTAATCCTCCCACTAACGCTCTCGCCTTGCCTATTCTCCCGCCCTTTTCGAGGTACTCTAATGTGTCCAATAATGCGAATAATTCGGCCCTTTCTGATGTCGATTCTGCGATATTGACGACTTCTTGAAAAGTACTGCCTGCCAAGGCAGCCTTAGCTGCGGCTATTGCAGTTAGGCCGACAGTTAAAGAAGCCTGCAACGTGTCAACAATTGCTATATTACCGTTGTCCTTCAATCGCTCTGCTGCTAAGTGGGCTGAGTTTGAGGTACCACTCAGCTTTGATGATATGTGTATAGAAACTATTTCGTCGCCCTTTTCGATTATCTTTTCATAGACTTCGGCGAATTCGCCAATTGAAGGTTGCGATGTCGAAGGAAAATCAGGACCGTTAATTAGCTTGTTGAAAAACTCATCGGTAGTGAGATCGATGCCGTCCTTGAATGTGTCATTTCCAAAGTGTACGTTCAAAGGCACTACTTCAATGTTTAGTTCAGCAGCTATTTCATTTGGTATATCTGCCGTACTATCGGTAACTATCCTGATAGACATATCTATAGGCTCCCTTTTTCAGAATTTTCCCCATTCTATAACAAGCTTGTTTTTTAAGAACAGAGTGAATTGGATTGGTATCGGTATGCAAGATTTTTATAAGGTAAGGCATAATATTAACTTAAATACGCAATAGATTTAGATAAAGATGCAATACAATATAAATATATGAACGATTTTCCAAGAGTATCAAAAGCGTTAGAGTTATCAGTAATTGGTTTTTCTGCGAGCAAAAT
>CAYTAN010000083.1:0-3017 GCA_964435605.1 uncultured Dehalococcoidia bacterium | reverse complement strand
AGTTTTACAACATGAAACGTGACCCTAGGTGTTCGTTACTTATATCTGGTTCAGACTGGCGACCTTATGTTGTTTTAGAAGGCACAGCAAACATTTATTTCACAGATAACACAGAGGAAAACGTCCTCAAACATGTATTGAGGGATGTTTACCGATCAGCAGCCAAAAAAGAACATCCAGACTGGGATGAATATGACCAGGCTATGAAAGATGACAATAGAGCAGCGATCGTCATAGTGCCGGATAAAGTTTATGGCACTCTCTGATGGCTCATAGCAACATCAATCGAACTTCAAAATCCCTTTTTTATCGATATGAGACACAGGTTGTTCAGAAGTATATGCCACTGCAGCAATCGAAGATTCAACCTTTTGTCCAGCATCCAATAGCAACGCTGTTCCATTATCAATCGCCGTTTGCAAACCTTCGTTTGTAATGCTAGTAAACGGTTCCAGGCCGATATTGTAAGTTCTTCCATACCAGGGATACCCAAAGCCTCCACCCAATGACTGCCAGTACCATAAGTATTTGTACAAGTCACTGGGGTATGACACCCCAAAGCCAACTCCAATATTACTGTTAGTTATAGCGTACCAACCTTCATCAAACCCTTCTAAATATGATTGGTCATATGATCTAAATTCTTTACCCGGAATTTTGCTCAAATCGTGTGATGTCCCATCCTGCAACTTCGTTAATGGCCACTCAGTTTTCAATCCTGGCTGTAATTTACTGTTTTCATGCATGCTAACCGGATGATTAAAAATCTTGCCATCAGGCACGTGAATTACACAGCTTTCATCAAGAAAAGGAGCCCCAAGTGCTATATGCTCTCCCCATACACAGTGAATTGGTTCTTCTCCCTCATTAACTAGCACCTGGTCCACATATAACACGGCAGTATTTCGAACCAAGGTAAGAGTTTTTTCAAAGTAAAACGGAGTTCTATAAGTCCTTACAGAAAATTTAACTGCTACTTTATCTAAGCTATCCTCCACTATCACTGCGTCCCAAGGCATGGTATTAGCCTCTGCGTGGAGCCCTAAATCAGCCTCACCATATTTTGACGGGAACCCACCACCTGGAAATACTGTCTGCCACCCTCCCTCATATGTGTCCATCCAGTTTCCGACACCATCACCGGTTGTAGGTATAAATCTGGAGGTATCTCTTACTCCCCAGGGAGATCTCCACAAAAAATCTACATCCAAGGGTTTATACACAAACTGATATATATCAGCCCCCTTATCCGCCAAGATAACGATTCTAAGTAACTCGTTTTCTAACACCACGGTTTTAAGCCCTCTATAAGTCCATGAATCAGAAACTCGGCATCCATAATTTCGTTCATTTTGATAGTGCATTATTATCCCCTTAAACGTTCCAAAATATTCTTAATATTCTCGGCATAACCGTCAATATTGAAGATTCTATTACCGTCGCGATTGCGATGTAGATAGTAGCATCGAAAAAGAATCCTTCAGGAAACATCATGATTAAGTAGTCTCTGGTAGGATCCAAAATCCACAGGTCATTGCTGAAGCTAAAAAGATGGAAATAAAGAAATAGTCGTTCAAACCCAACAAGAGAAAATAATCCGATCAATAGTGTCAACGCAAGTGTTAACTTCCCACCTCTTCCAAGGTCTCGTATAGGAGAACCAAACTTGTCACCTTTAGTTATGAAATAGCCAGCAAGAATACCCAAAAGAATTATAAAAAGTGAGATCCACTGAGCCAAATACACCCCTTTGACAAGTCCCTTAACATCCCGCATATGGGCTATTTCTCGTTCATTAAACAGGCTTTCAACTATTTCTCCATGTTTTGTCACTTTTATAATAAGGTCGGTATCGTCATTGCTGAAGTAATCTCTTATTTGCTCAGAAGCCAAGAGCAATTGTCCATATTCAATACCAGTTACACGTTCAATCTGATATTTTTCAAACCCGCTCTGATAAAGTGACGAGGAGTTAATAACCAGTCGGGTGTTGGTCGTCACTAGAAATACCGGTATTGCAGATACAATGACAATAACACGAACAAGATTTACCAGCTTTAAAAGCATGTTTCCGTCATCCTAATAGAAAATAGTCACTGCCTAATCGTCACCACACAGGGATATATTATGAAAAACCACAATGATGATCCGAATTTTACATCTTCCTTCACTGGATTATTAGATTTGGTCAAATACCTCAGGTCTGATTCTGGCTGTCCCTGGGATCGTGAACAGAATTCACAAAGTCTAACACCAATGCTTTTAGATGAAACATATGAGCTTGTCAGCGCCATAGAATCCTCAAACAATAGTGAAATCATGGAAGAATTGGGGGACGTTCTACTGCATATGGCTTTTCAAATTGAAATCGCGGAGGCAGAACAGTCATTTTGTGAGAAAGATGTTTTCTCAACCGTAATTTCAAAATATGTGAACAGGCATCCCCACGTATTCGGAGATGAGTCTTTTAAATCCACCGAAGAACTCAAACAAAAATGGGAAGAGTCTAAACGAAAAGAAAAAACCAATGAACGAACCTCCATTCTAGATGGAATTCCGTCCAGTCAACCAAGTCTTTCACACTCTCAAACATTGCAATCACGCGCATCTCACGCAGGCTTTGACTGGGACGATCTTACTGGCGTTCGAGACAAAATAAATGAAGAATTAGATGAACTAGAAGATTCAAAAACCATAGCTGAAACGACAGAAGAGTTCGGAGATTTGATATTTACATTGGTTAGTTACGGAAGAAAAATGAACTTGGATGTTGAGCAAGCTTTAAGATTAGCCAATGCGAAATTCATAGACAGGTTTGTAAGAATGGAAATGTTAGCGAAAAAACGTTCTCAAGAATTCGTTGACTTATCTATTGAAGAAAAGGATGAACTATGGAACACGGTAAAAGCCAGGGAATCAAAACATGACGGATAAACCTTTCCACTAATATGCTTCAAATATGGCTTAAATTTAAGATGTCATTCTGGCCCTCATTGCTATAATCGAGTACAGTCAGC
>CAYTAN010000082.1:0-3028 GCA_964435605.1 uncultured Dehalococcoidia bacterium | reverse complement strand
AGCGTATCATCGCATCTTCACTACCAAACATGAATTCTGCTAGTTTCTTCACTATATACGTTTTACCTACCCCAGTCGGGCCCGAAAAAATAAAGGCTCCAGTTGGCCGTTTAGGGTTTTTAAGTCCAGATCTAGCTCGTCTAACAGCTTTTGAAATGGTCTGAATCGCCTCATCTTGACCGATGACATTTTTATGAAGGACTTCCTCCATATTCATCAACCGTTCACTTTCAGTAGCCGCTAATCTTGTGACGGGAATACCTGTCCACATACTTACAACTTCTTCAATATTTTCTTCCTGGACGATAGGAGTGTCAGATTCCCTTTCTTCCTCCCACTCTTTCTTAATCGCTTCAAGCTTCTCATTAAGACCGACCTCACGGTCCCTGAGTTCAGCAGCAAACTCATACTGCCTATTTGAGATGGCCTCGTCTTTTTCTTTCTTAACATTCTCGACCAGTTTGGACGCTTCTTTCATAGATAACGGCACCGAACTGTAGTTAATTCTCACCCTAGAAGAAGCTTCATCTATGAGATCGATCGCTTTATCCGGCAAAAACCGGTCAGCTATGAACCTTGAAGCCAAACTTGCAGCCGACCGGAGGGCATCATCTGCAATTTCCAATTGATGATGCTCTTCATATTTACTTCTTACCCCACGCAATATCTCGACAGTTTCATCTACACTAGGCTCTTCAACTCTAACTGGCTGGAAGCGGCGCTCTAGGGCTGGATCACGTTCAACGTATTTTCTATAATCGTCCAATGTGGTCGCCCCAATAGTCTGCATCTCGCCCCGTGCCAATGAAGGTTTGAGTATATTAGCGGCGTCTACAGCACCTTCGGCGGCACCTGCACCTACCATAGTATGTATCTCGTCGATAAACAGGACACAATTACCGGCGGCTTTAATTTCGTCAACCACCTTTTTCAGTCGCTCTTCAAATTCCCCTCTATATTTGGTCCCTGCCACCAATGAACCCATGTCTAAAGTCACTAACCGTTTCCCCTGTAAAGTACCAGGAACATCGTTTGAAGCTATTCTCTGAGCAAGTGCTTCCACGATTGCTGTTTTCCCAACCCCCGGTTCCCCAATTAAAACCGGATTGTTTTTAGTTCTGCGGCTCAATATTTGTGTCACTCTCTCAATTTCCTTGTCCCTACCCACAGTAGGATCAAGTTTCCCATCTACAGCCTTCTCGGTTAGATCAATTCCAAGTTGATCCAAAGTCGGGGTTTTGGTCTTATTCTGAGATCCCCCCTTACCTCTTCCTGGCCTCTGCCCTTGCTGCAATATGGAGGTCGTTTCACCTCTCACCTTATCGAGGGTAATCCCTAAACTCTCTAACACCCCTGCGGCCACACCTTCACCTTCTCTCATCAACCCTATCAGCAGATGCTCAGTACCGATGTAATGGTGATTCAGACGTCTTGCCTCATCTACGGCCAACTCTATAACTTTTTTTGCCCTGGGAGTCAGACCAATTTCTGAATTCCCAGTGCTCTCGCCTTTACCAATTATGAATTCAACAGCAGACCTTACTTTCTTGAGCTCAACAGACAAATTCCCCAACACTTTTGCGGCCGTCCCTTCTGTTTCCCTGACCAACCCTAACAGCACATGTTCAGTGCCTATGTAGTTATGGTTGAATCTCTGAGCTTCTTCCTGAGCTAACGACAACACCCTCCTGGCCCGTTCAGAAAATTTCTCAAATCTGCTTGCCATGAGCCTGCTCCTATTCTTGTTCTTGTTGTTCTGGATCTTCTGGGTCTGCTTCCCCGACCGGTTCAGTACTTTCAAGAGGATCTTCACTCGTTGAATTTACAGATTCAGGCGATTCAACCACATGAACCTCCTCAACGAATCCTTCCTCTGCTTGCCTCATGGAAAGACCCAATCTTTTCCTGTCAGCCTCAATCCGAAGTATTTTGACTTTCCTTACCTCACCTTCTGACACAACCTCACTTGGATTTGTAACCACCGCCGCTGACAATTCAGTGATGTGTATCAGGCCTTCAATAGAGTCTTCGAGCCTTGCAAAAGCTCCAAAATTTGCTAATTTTGTTATTCTTGCATCGACTATGTCACCAACGTTATACCTTTCATGAATCGTTTCCCATGGCTCTGGCTCGAGCCGCCTGAGACTCAAAGCAATCTTCATAGATTCTCGGTCTATTTTTAGTATGTATACATCTATCTCCTGCCCTATCGAAACTATGTCTTCCGGCGACCTCACCATACTCCAAGACATTTCTGAAATATGGATCAACCCGTCTGCACCACCAAGATCAACAAATGCTCCAAAATTGCTCAATCCTGTAACTTTGCCTTTTCGAATCTCACCTTCTTCTAATTTCTCGATGAGCTCAGCTTTTTGTTCATCTCTCTGCTCTTGCATAGCAGCTCTTTCAGAAAATATAGCCCTGTTCCGAGACCTGTTTACTTCAAGGACTTTCACTGTGAGTGTATTTCCAATCAAATCAGAGTTTGACAATTCACCTCCACCTTCTTCACCTGCACTGTCATCTACTTGAAAACGATCTCTGGATATAGTCATCAACTGCGACATGGGAACAAACCCTTGCACGTTCTCAACCTCCAATATGCAGCCACCTCTATTGAACCCAATTATTTGTCCCTCAACTGGCTCGTCTGCCTCCATATGTTTCTGAATTTCTCTCCACCCTTCCTCACCTCGAGCTCGATCCACAGAAAGAATAGGACCATCCGCAGATTCAGCACGCAGAACAAATGTGATTAGCGTATCTCCTTCAACCAGCCTGTCGGATTCCTCCGCACTAAGTGTTCTCATCTCATTCGGAGGTACAAACCCTTCTTCCTTATGACCTATGTTCACGAACAATCCGTCACTATCAACCCTCATGACGGTCCCTTCAACTATCTCTCCTCTTCTTAAGACTTTAAATTCAACTGAATCGAGGAGTTCTTGCATATTTTGAGGTTCGTTATTATCAATCTGGGGTGCCATATTGTGTTTGTCGCTTCCATTTAAGTAAAGATTTAGCC
>CAYTAN010000081.1:0-3215 GCA_964435605.1 uncultured Dehalococcoidia bacterium | reverse complement strand
TGGGATCAGTTTTCGAACGTCATTCCACAATTGGGCAATTCACCAGGGATGGAATTAAAAAATTAGGTTTGCAAATATTCCCGGTAAACGAAACCATCGCCTCAAATACGTGCACAGCCATAAAAGTGCCGGACAATATTGATGGTTCTGAATTGGTAAGAAAAATGAGAATTGAGCACGATGTAGTTTTGGCTGGAGGACAAGCATCATTAAGCGGCAAAATTTTTCGTATCGGTCACATGGGAATCACCACAGAAGAAGAGATACAGGAAACACTCAATGCTCTCGCTGTGGTACTTCCCGAAATCGGTTTTAAAATCTAGCATGATTTAACTGCTCATTCGTTGGATGAGCCAGTTAATGCTGAATATTAGGCAGCTACAGTTGTTCCATCAAGGATGTTTTTTAGTTCATCCCCCTCTACTGTTTCGTGCTCGACTAAATGCGCAGCCAGACGACTAAGTTTGTCCATGTTATTGTTCAGCAAACTAGTAGCTATGTCATATGCACCTTGGACAAGAGACTGTACTTCTTCATCAATCGATTCAGCTACATTGTCCCCATAGTCTCGTTGTTCTGAGATTTCTTTGCCAAGGAAAACAAGTTCCTCACGTTTGCCAAATGTTCTGGGCCCAAGTTTCTTACTCATTCCAAGCTTTGTGATCATTGCTCGGGCAATGTTTGTTGCTTGTTCAAGATCATTACCTGCCCCTGTGGTCACTTCATAGAAAACCAATTCTTCCGCAACTCTTCCACCCATAGCAGAAGCCAATCTTGCTTCCAGTTGATTCTGAGTAATTAGACTGGTTTCCTCTTCCGGCATAAACCTTGTGTGCCCACCTGTCTGTCCCCTTGCGACAATGGTGACTTTGTACGGGGGATCAGCATGAGGTAAGAGATGGCCAACCAAAGCATGTCCAGCCTCGTGGTACGCCACCATTTCTTTTTCACGCGTGCTGATCACTTTATTTTTTTTCTCCGGTCCTGCTATAACTCTATCTATAGACTCAGCAAGCTCCGAATATGTAATCACCTTTTTTTCTCTTCTAGCCGCTAGGATGGCGGCTTCGTTTACTAAGTTCATTAAATCAGCACCGCTAAATCCGGCCGTTTGTTTTGCAATACCACCCATGTTCACATCGTCCGAAATAGGTTTACCCTTGGAGTGAACATTCAATATTTCTTCTCTCCCTTTGACATCAGGGCTATCCAAAGTAACTCGGCGATCAAACCTGCCAGGCCTCAATAGAGCAGGATCCAGAATATCTGGCCTGTTTGTGGACGCTAAAACGATTACATTAGTATTTGTGTCAAATCCATCCATCTCGACAAGTATTTGATTCAAAGTCTGTTCCCGCTCATCATGTCCTCCACCTAACCCTGCTCCGCGATGTCTTCCAACAGCATCGATTTCATCTACGAAAACGATGCATGGAGCATTTCTCTTCGCTTGATCAAATAAGTCTCTAACCCTAGAAGCGCCTACTCCAACAAACATCTCAACAAACTCAGATCCACTTATGGAGAAAAACGGCACACCTGCCTCTCCAGCAACAGCACGGGCAAGTAGAGTCTTCCCTACTCCAGGTGGTCCCATCAGCAAAACACCGCGAGGAATCTTTGCACCAAGAGCTAGAAATCTTTCCGGAGATTTGAGAAATTCAACAACCTCCTGTAACTCTTCTTTTGCTTCGTCGACCCCTGCCACGTCATCAAAACTTATCTCCGGACTCGCAGTATTAAACATCCTAGCTTTAGATTTCCCGAAGCTAAATGTCTGACTCGTGCTCCCCTGAGCTTGCCTCATCATGAATAGTAAAATTGCTCCAAAAAATATTATTGGCAAAAAATTGACCAGAATGCCGAGAATATTGCCAAATCCGCCACCGCCTTTGACTGTAACGTCCACACTGCCTGCCCCTGGCCTTATCCCTGCGGTCTCTAATTGTTCAACAATACTAGAACCTGGCTCCTTACGAGAAGAATAGCGCGCACCATCGTAACCAACGGCAGTCAAGTTATCACCCCTAACTTCTATGGAAGTTAACTTTCCATCGCTGGCCAATGAAATTACTCTACTAATAGAAATCTCAGAAGAGCCATTTATTGACTCTCCGAATACTGTAAAAAATATCGCGATTACGGCAACTATGATCAGCAGATATATAAACATGCTCTTCATAGATCTTGGATTCATCTTTTTCAAACTCCTCGCCATACCTACCACCATCAACATGGCTCACAATAGCTATGACAGACTAATCTTCATCAAAGTAATTTTACAATACAGGACTATCTGCAGCAAAGATTTGGAAATGTCGAAATCAAATTAATACTCTTGATTTGATATACTTGCTTCCTCACGCGAATCCAACCAGTCACCAAAATAATGACATACACTGAAGCATGAGTGCCCAAGAAAACACTATCCTACATATCGGATTATCCCGAAAAGAAATAGTTTCATGCCTTTCTGAGGCAAATATATCCCCAGTGTTTTTATTTTCTCAAGATGAAATAAGCAAATTCACAAGCTCAAGCGATACATCCTCAAACACAGTTTCAGGTGAACCTGGAAAGCACATAGTTTTAATCGATCCAATTGTAACTGGCGCAAACGACTTAAAAAAAATCTCTCTAGTTTGTGAGAAATTCAGTGTACCTGCCATCTTAATATTGGAATCTCAAAATCTACTTTCATTGGATCCGACTAGTCTTGTAAGCGACTTCATAGTATCCCCAGTTAGAGAAGATGAACTTCTAGTCCGTTCGATTCGATGTTTCGAGACTTCCAACAACTCAATAATTGACAGTACGATAACCCATGGTGATCTATCAATAAACCCAACCAATTATGAAGTCACTATCAAGGGACAACGAGCAACGTTAAGGTTCAAGGAATATGAACTACTATTACTATTAGCCTCGCATCCCGGGCGAGTGTTTGATAGAGCAACATTGCTAAATCAAATATGGGGATATGACTATTTCGGAGGCACGAGAACCGTGGATGTGCACATACGTAGACTGAGAAGCAAAATCGAAACTAACCCCGACAGTTCGTATATAGAGACTATTTGGAACGTGGGTTACAGATTCAGACCAGTTGACTAATTGGCCAACATATCATAATCGTCAAGATCTGTGGACAGACGAATAATTTCAGTCTCATACTTTGACCTCATAATAAATTAGTAAATATAATGGGTCCTGTA
>CAYTAN010000080.1:0-3282 GCA_964435605.1 uncultured Dehalococcoidia bacterium | reverse complement strand
GTGTGTTGGTTATCGATTCTCTAAGGATGCCCTCCTTCGCGAGAAGTTTAATTGAAGATGTGAGGAAGGTTACTGACAAGCCAGTCAAGTACGTAATAGATACACACTCTCACTGGGACCATTCATGGGGTAATCAAGAATTTCCGGAGGCGGCAATCATTGGCCATGAGAACTGCTATACAGAAATGGTTGATGTTGAGTGGAATGACGAATGGAAAACCAAAATATTGAGTTCCGGTGACCCTTGGTCAGACGAGGCTAACGTTGTAACCATTACTCCTCCCGATGTCACATTTCAGGACAATATGAAACTGCATTTTGGCGGACGTGAATTAGTACTGAAATATTTTGGCAAAGCCCACACAAGCGGAGATACTTTCATACATCTTCCCAAGGAGCGTATTGTCTTTACTGGAGACGTTGCCCAAGATGGTGGAGTTCCATATCTTGGTGACAGTTATCCAGATGAATGGCCAGATACCGATGATCGTATGGTTGAACTACCAGTTGACAGGTTTGTTTCAGGGCATGGTCCAGTCGGTGATATGACGGCTTTGAAAACGGCAAGAGATTTCATACATTCCTTGGTAGGAGATATGAAAAAGGCTATCGCAGACGGACAACCTTCTGATGTTGCCAGTGGAAACGTGTTCAATGGGCTACAGGAGAGATATGGGTCTTGGAGAAGTTTCGAAAGATTACCTGAGTCTTTACCGGTAGTGTATGAAAAGTTGTTAAGCTCGTAAAAATCTTGTTGAAATTATCTAATATTGACATATATTGTATGTTTTAGTAAGAATGGGTAACTGTGTGAATTCGGATGTTATTCCATAGAATAATCCGATCCAATAAAAATATTTCAGGAGGATTAAATGTCATATTTTCTAAATACTTTCAGGACTCCAAAATTGGGAAAAGAAGCCGAAGTGGTACGAGCTGTTCGAGGCTCCTTGGAAGCAATTGGCGGGCGAGGAATGGTGAATGTTTCCATGTCTTCACCCAATGCACCTACAACGGATATGCGGGTGGTTGGGACTTTGGTTCTTGATGATGAATCGGCGGTTGACGAGCTTCTTGACTTACTTTTTGAGAATGATATGGAGGCTGTTAGCAGCAGGTCAAATATATCTGAGATGTGTTCCCATGAGAACTGGTCATTGTCAAAAGTTATTGCCCGTTCATCGGAAATACCAGAAGGATTTGCTCCCAAATATATCAACAGGCATTTTGTACCGCTTAAAGGAGGAAAGTTATCGGACGCGTTGGACCTTTTGTCTGAGTGGGGGGAAAGTATAGACCATAGGTATGTATACAATGTAAGTGTTCCGTTGGGTGGACCAATAAGTATGGTTAGGGTCACCCATATCCTTGAGAGCTTTGCTTCCATGCAGGAATTGAATGAGAAAGTGTTTTCAGATCCCAGGCAAGACAAATTCCAGGAAATGTTGAGTGGCAGTGTAGTGAGAGCCCTGGGTCGGGTGACTTACTCGACAATGTAAATGATATTGAGAAATCAGAGGCTGAACAGATGTTTTCTGGTCAGCCTCGCAAAATTGATATCGTTTACCTGACTATATTGATTTGAGTAATTTTTTCAGCTTTGCGAAGAATTTTTAAAGACTCTTCAGTGATATTGGTTAATTGCAGGCGCTTGCCGGACTCCTCGTATTTGGCTGTCTGTGAATCAATTGCCTCCAAGGCTGAATGATCAGCAATCTTTGCGTTGCTGAGGTCTAAAATGACATTTTCTTCCTCGTAATTCCCGGGATGAATAAGATCCTTGAATTTCCAGACTGAGCCAAAAAATAAAGTGCCATGTAACGCGTAAGATTTTCCGGGTCCACTATATTCGGCAGATTCTGTGATTCGGATTTGCTGGGACGATTTCCAAGCGTAGACCAAACAGGAGACTATGACTCCGACCACCACAGCGATAGCTAAGTCTTGGATCACAGTGACTCCAGTCACGAGAATGATAACGACAGCGTCTTCTTTGGGTATTCTGAATAGGAGTTTGAAAGAAGGCCAGGCGAAAGTCCCAATCACTACCATCATCATGATCCCAGTTAGGGCTGCTATGGGTATTCTTTCAATCAGCGCTGACAAAAATACGATAAATACTAATAGTGCTATAGCCGCAGAAAAGCCGGATAAGCGCCCTCTTCCTCCTGAGTCCATATTTATCATAGTCTGGCCGATCATCGCGCATCCACCCATTGCTTTAAAAAATCCACAAACGAAATTTGCAAGTCCTTGTCCGACACATTCCAGATTAGGGCTTCCTTCTGTTTCCGTTATTTCATCTACTAAGGTCAACGTAAGTAGACTTTCTATTAATCCAATGCCGGCTATGGTTAGGGAGAAAGGTAATACTATGAAGAAGGTTTCTAGGTTCCAAGGAACCGAAGGAAGGTGGAAGGTCGGCATTCCGCCGGCGACGCTTGCAAGATCTCCTACATTGCGCGTGTCCAAGTTCAAAATTATGGCAACGGCAGAAATCAACACTATTGAGATTAGGGGAGCCGGCGCCAGTTTCCCTATCTTCGGTACCTTGGGTAACGCCCAAATGATCCCCATGGTAAGTACAGTTAGCCCAATCATTGTTGTCAATTCAATTCCACCCATCCATCCGCCGCTAAATACTACATCTAACGCGGAGTGTGAGCCCTCGGTTTCTGCAATATCATGAGTGGATTCAGATTGGTTTGATTTGAATTGTCCTAACTGTGCTAGGAAAATCACAATCGCTAATCCATTTACGAAACCAAGCATTACAGGATATGGAACTAACTTAATAAATTTGCCAAATTTCAATAAACCTACAGCAATTTGAATAATTCCAGTTAGAATGATGGTTGCGAAAAGATACTCTGAACCATAAACGATTACCAAACCAACCATTGCTACCGCGGTTGCTCCAGTGGCTCCAGAAATCATACCGCTTCTTCCACCAAAAATAGACGTTATAAACCCCACAAAAAAGGCTGCATATAAGCCGACCAAAGGCTCCACGTGTGCGACGAATGCGAACGCAATGGCTTCAGGAACCAATGCAAGAGCAACAGTCAGCCCAGATAGGATATCGGCCTTCGGATTTTTGGTGAAATTAAACCATTCAAGGGCAGTTTTATATTGGGTTTTTGTTAGTGAAATCAAAGAAATCCAAAGTTTAACTTCTGACTAAGTGCGCATGGTTGAAATAAAAATCATGAATGATTATACATTATGCGAATACTCTTTATACCAGCTTACCGACATAATGAATATTATATATAAAAATGG
>CAYTAN010000079.1:0-3315 GCA_964435605.1 uncultured Dehalococcoidia bacterium | reverse complement strand
GGTACTTACGTCTTAATTGGCCTAATAATATTAGTTGTGGTGGCTTTGATAGCGGTTATTTTTATAGTACAACTGATTTTGGAGATACTAAATGAAGTATCAGCCCAATACTAAGAAGATTGAAGCGCACCACCGTCCGCGTTGCTAGAGGTTCCTTCCTGCGCTATAGACGTACCTTTGCGTATCGCGTCCCACACAATTTTGAAATTATTTATGCCCTTGGGGTGATCCGAGGGTCAGGGCCATATTTGCTCTGACCAGTGTTCTTTGGCAATCTATGTTTGACCTTTCATTCAGCCTATAGCTCCCAGAAGAGCATATGCAATAGACATGAATAGCATGTATGGAATGAAACCCAATAACACTACGGCAATCGCCCTCATTGTTGATGTGTAGTCCAGTGCCTGACGCACAGCGACGACCATTGCGACGAGCATCCAGATAGATGCGACAGAGAATATAATGAGACCTATGCCGGGTATTGCCCCCAACGCTCTGAATATGCCTGGGGACTG
Source organism: uncultured Dehalococcoidia bacterium (assembly GCA_964435605.1). Classification (GTDB taxonomy): domain Bacteria; phylum Chloroflexota; class Dehalococcoidia; order Lucifugimonadales; family UBA826. Next base: position 2,800 of record CAYTAN010000079.1, on the reverse strand, counting down.
AGCAAAGCCCAAAGTACGTGCTAACTGTCCCCAATCTGCGTGAGTCGAATCTGATGGAATTAACTTCGCCCCTATGAAATACACTATCCAGGCCCAAAAAGCCCATCCACCGATACCTATTACAATTCCTACTGGTAGTCCACTGATTCCGGTGGTACTGAGACTCCCTATTCCAGTCGCCAATGCGACAATTACAACAACTAAAAGGGCCTGTTTTGTCGCTGACGTATCGGCTTCAACCTCTTCAAATAGGTGTACGTTAAGACGACAGGCTTTTATCATTCGTTCAACTATGCTGTGATTTCCTTCGGAAGTCATGCTAGGTGAGTCGCCGTTTGAACTTAAGGAAGTCCCACAAATACCGCAGAATAGAGCATCCGGATTATTTTCGTTACTACAGGTAGAGCATTTCATGTACGAATGGTAGCAGAGGTGGTTCGTCCCTGCACTACACATATAGGATTGTACGATTGCGTATCGTTCCTCCCTCTTACTTCACTCCGGAGTTGGATTGAAAATAATTCAACGGATTATTCCATTTCGGACGACGAAAAATATAGGTTTTCCAGGTGCTAATAAATATGAGTTAACCTTTACACTTGCTAAAGGTAATGATGGGCAGCGTCTCAGGGGCGCTACCCGTAGTCACACTAACTTACATGTAATTCGATGATATAAGGCGCTTAAATTCAGGAATTTTGAGCAGCCATCATTTCTCTAGCCATAGCTGCCATTTTCTCTTCATGCATCACTGGATTGATGTCAAAATCCTGTTTATATGGAAATGAGTTAACCCATAACGCTATCCTTGTACTGTCTTCAGTTTCCAGAAGTATGTATGACACATGTTTTGGCGCTGCGCTGACCATAAAAAGAACCTTAATCCCTAGCTCAGTAGCTAAATCGCCTGAAGCTTCAATAGCGTCCAACATTGGCGGCATCAACTCCCGGTTGTAACCTGGGCAGTTGTTGGCAGTGTGGGTCGCAGTAACGTGGAATAGCATATCCATCCTCCTGATATATTAATAGTTAGCTCATCATATTCTATAATATTCCTCATTGGCATTAGAGATATTCTGCCAAAGGGGATTCGTACCTGCGCCACACACAGACCATTGCGTATTGCCCTCATAATTTTGAATACTCCGAATAAATCTTGATGATTGGATGACCTAAAATATAAGGGGTAGTATTATTTAATGATTCAGATTTAGCGGCCGCCTATCATAAAGGATACTTAAATGGCTAAGGGTCAAAATACTAAAAAAGAAGTAAAAAAACCAAAAAAACGTAAGGAAAAAAAGCCTTTTGGTGGGAAAGCTTTAGATTCAAAAAACCTCTAAAGACTTTAGGTTAGTTTCCCCGTCGCCATATTATTCTCGGCAAACGCCCTTGGAAGCCTGAGATAAAGGAACGGTACCAACAACTTTGAACACCTTGGCAAAAACTGAAGAAAAAATGGATAATAGACAGACGGATTTAGTGTGGCGCATTCGTCTAGCGGCCGAGGACACCGCCCTCTCAAGGCGGAGATCACGGGTTCGAATCCCGTATGCGCTACCATAGATCAAGTCCGTAGATAGATAAAATTTCTTATTGAGACCGATTAATTGCGTTGTCCAATTTTTATGTGCTTGAATCCAACACCTTTTATTTCGTGAAGCTCTAACGAATTTCTTTCTTTGAGTAATAAGTATTGTTCGTTCATTACCCCACAATTTTTAGCAGGCCGATTTATTTAATATATGATTAGCTCATTATCAAGTCGCCTTAATAGGTCTGAAAAAATTGGAGTGCCGAGCATAAGGTCCAGAGTATGACTATCGAATGTCCATTATGTCTGAACACACAGTGTGAACATTATTACTCTAGCACTAGAAAAAATTTGATCAGGGACTATTTAATATGCCGGGGTTGTGATCTTATTTTCGTCCCTGAAAAATTTCATCTTTCTGTAGAAGAGCAAAAGGAACGTTATTTGCAACATAATAACGACCCTGATGATGAACAGTACAGAATATTTCTCAGTCGCTTGAAAGATAGACTCATACCTTTCTTGGCTCCTGGCCAATTCGGACTTGATTACGGATGTGGGCCTGGCCCAACCCTATCGTTAATGATGTCAGAAGATGGGCATGAAACTAATAATTATGACCCTATATTTCGGCCTGATCCAAGCGTTTTGGATAGGAATTACGAATTTATTGTTTCCACTGAAACTATTGAGCATTTCTCGGATGTTAAGACTAACTTTGATTTGATTAACCGGATTTTGAAAGTTTCTGGCTTTTTTGGGGTTATGACTTCTGTTAGATATGAAAATATCGATTTTGGTTCGTGGCATTACCGTTATGATCCGACTCACCTTAGTTTTTATTCTCCTGAAACAATGCAATACATAGCGTCAAATTGGGGTTGGACAATTGTGGGCGTATATGAAAATGTCTATATATTTAGAAAAGAATAATTGGTTGGTAATACTACAAGGATCTAAATAATAGTTATGAACTATAAGTTGCCTGAATTGCTTTTAGATATAGAGGATGGGGTAATAGATCTAGGTTGGGGACATCCATCTTCTTCACTCTACCCGTCCGGAGATGTGAGAGCGGCGACTGAGGTAGTTTTGCCTAACCAGAATGCTACTGCTTTCCACTACGGAGCTGCTCAGGGATTTGGTCCTTTTCTGGGATCTTTATCCCGTTTTTTGTCTGAAATCGAAACCTACGGAGGGGACTTCGATGAAAGAAATTTCTTTTTGACTGCTGGCGCTTCTCAAGGTTTTGATATGGCGTGCACG
>CAYTAN010000078.1:0-3334 GCA_964435605.1 uncultured Dehalococcoidia bacterium | reverse complement strand
TATCAACCTCTTTCTCGAGATCTGGATAATCAATCCACAAATACAAGCACCTTCTTCTTAAGGCGTCTGAAAGGTTTCTCGACCGGTTTGAAGTCAATATTACGAGAGGTTTTGATACGGCCTTCACCGTGCCGACCTCAGGAATAGAAACTTGAAACTCTGAGAGTATTTCTAGTAAAAAAGCTTCAAACTCCTCATCCGCTCTATCAATCTCGTCGATCAACAGTACGGGGGACTTACTTTGAGATATAGCCTTCAATAATGGTCTCTCTAGAAGAAATCTCTTATCAAAAATGCCATCGTCTAATGAATCCGGAGAGAACTCTTTTTCATGTGTCCGAATCCACAAAAGTTGCCTTAAGTGATCCCATTCGTAGAGTGAATCATTTCGATCCAAACCTTCATAGCATTGCAGCCTTATGAGATCAGTATCGAATACTTCAGCAACTCTTGCCGCTAAATCAGTCTTACCGACACCAGGTTTGCCCTCTATTAAAAGAGGTCGCTCCAAAAATCTGGCCAAATGAAGAGACGTTGCAATCGATAAATCCGGAACATAGCCTACTTGGGCCAGTTTTTTCATCAAGACGTCAATATCGTCACGTGCCGAACTCATGGCAATATCACTTCACTCCAAAATCTCAGACGTTTAATCTTCTTCAAACTCAGTCGGAATTTGACATTAACTTCCAGACTTTTTCAGCCTTTGCCGGCATATCAATATGAGTAACACCGAACGGTGACAATGCATCTACTACTGCGTTTATTACAGCAGGAGAACCTGCAATCGTAGCCGTCTCCCCTGCTCCTTTCACACCCATGGGATTCACATTTGTAGGTGTAACTGTACGATCAAGTTCATACATAGGCACGTCCTCAGCTCTCGGAACAGCGTAGTCCATTAGACTCCCAGTGAGTAGTTGACCATTTTCATCGTAAATAGCTTCCTCTTGGAGGGCTTGGCCGATACCTTGGGCGGCACCGCCATGGACCATTCCATCTACTATCATCGGATTAATAACGTTGCCCACGTCATCAACAGCTATATATCGTAGAAGAGTTACTTCACCTGTTTCGGCGTCTATTTCCACAACGGCTATGTGTGTGCCACCAGGCCAGGTGAAATTTTTTGGGTCAAAAAAACTCATCGCCTCTAATCCCGGTTCCATATCTTCAGGGATATCATCAGTGTAATAGTAGGAAGAAAGGGCGATATCTTGTATTGTTTTGAACTCAGACGGGGCTCCTTTAACAAACAACTTCCCATCTTCAAATTCAATATCCTGTTCTGACGCTTCCAATATATGAGCCGCCAATTTCTTAGCTTTTTCTTTAATTTTAGTGGTGCTCATATGTATAGCAGCCCCCCCTACAGCAGCGCTTCTACTACCGAATGAACCAGTTCCCATTTGTATCTGGGAGGTATCTCCATGTATGACATCGATGTCCTCCACAGGGATCCCTAATTCTTGAGATACTATTTGGGCAAAGGCTGTTTCATGCCCTTGGCCATGGGCTGATGAACCAGTAAATACACTAACTTTGCCGGTCATATGAATTCTTACATTCGCACTTTCCCATAGTCCTGCCCGGGCACCAAGAGTGCCTGCCACGGCGGAAGGAGCCGCTCCACAAATTTCAACGTACGCCGATAGGCCAATACCGAGGTATTTCCCTTTCTCTCTTGCTTCAGTTTGCTCTTTACGGAAATCATCATAGCCGACCATATCAATCGCCCTTTCAAAAGATGATATGTAGTTGCCACTGTCATACGACACACCGGTAGCAACCTCATACCCGTCTTCAAACGGAGGGATCAGATTAATGCGCCTAACCTCTGCTGGATCCATATTTATTTCCGCGGCAAATAGATCTACAGCTCTTTCAACCGCATACGTGGCCTCCGGTCGGCCTGCCCCTCTGTAGGCGTCCACCGGGGTTGTATTAGTAAATGGGGCTATCACTTTGCAGTATATATTCGGAATGGTATAAGGCCCGGACAGCATGAGACCGTAAAGCCAAGTAGGGATTAAGGGTGCAAATGTTGATAAATATGCCCCCATATTGGCATAAGTAGTAACATCCAGCCCTGTTATAGTCCCGTCTTTGTTACCGCAAATTTCTATATCTGTAACATGATCTCTTCCATGGGTTGTTGCTAAGTATCCTTCAGATCTGGATTCTACCCATTTCAATGGCCTATTTAATTTCCTGGCGATTATCGGAACAATCACTTCTTCGGCATACAAATACAGCTTACTGCCAAAGGCACCTCCGACGTCAGGAGCAATGACCCTGATCAAATGCTCTGGGTGTCCGGTTACAAGGGATAAAAGCACACGGATCAAATGTGGAATCTGAGTAGAAGTCCACATGGTGATCTGGTTGGTACCTGAATTGTAATCAACGACAACACCTCTATTTTCCATTGCCGTCGGAATAAGTCTCTGATTCGTAAACCTTTGTTGAACTGTGACGTCAGCAACAGACTTGGCATTATTGACGTCTCCACCGGCAACTTCCCACTCAAATGCAATATTGCCTGGTGCATCGTCATGAAGCTGCACTGCTCCATCTTTTAGGGCGTCATCCATGCCTATAACATGCTCTATTTCCTCATACTCCACTATTACTTTTGCTGCACCGTCCGAAGCAGATTGCAAATCCTCTGCAATAACAGCTACCACAGCATCTCCGACATATCGAACCCTTCCCACTGCAAGGGGAGGATGAGGCACCTCTTTGGTATCCGGAACAACCCACCCGCATGGAAGAGAACCTAATTCATCCTTCAGATCCTCACCGGTAAAAACAGCTACTACACCGGGAATTTTGAACGATTCTTCAGAATTTATCGACCTTATCTCCGCGTGAGCATAGGGACTTCGAACCAGAACCATATGCAGAATACCGGTCAATTTTACGTCTTCCACATAGGTGCCCTGACCCGTAATCAACCTCGGATCTTCTTTCCTCTTGACACTGCTACCAAACACTTCTGTCGCCATATCGATAACCTCCATGAAAACAATGATTCACACTTACATACAGTTCCTCGAATGATGACCGCCAATGGACATCCATAACCTTATTAGAAAGCTCAGTTATATAATCCCAAAAGCCAACATATGGCGTAATTTATAACAGTCAGGGCTCAAGTGGCAAGGAATAAGTTTATTCCCTGAATGAGCTACGTCCTATAAAACAAGCATTTTCAGCAGGTTTTAACCAAGAAAACGATTGCCATGTTTGACAATGGCAAACTCAATATGTAGACTGGAACTCTGGTCTATCTATGCCATTTTTTTTATCGTGCACAAAAAGCTCACTAAAG
>CAYTAN010000077.1:0-3394 GCA_964435605.1 uncultured Dehalococcoidia bacterium | reverse complement strand
CGGGCAGAATGCCCTCTGATAATACGGTAGAGTTTTGTGTGAATATAATTGATGCCGTTCAGAAACACGTCTCCGCTATAAAACCCAATTTAGCTTTCTTTGAAGCTATGGGTCTTGATGGACTAAGAGACTTGAAATCTGTATTGGACTACGTGTCTACTCGATATCCTGATTTACTTGTTATAGGTGATGGTAAGCGAGGAGACATTGGGTCAACATCAGGGCAATATGCAAGAGCGATGTTTGAACATTGGGGATTCCATGCAATTACAGTAAATGCGTTTGCTGGATATGATTCTGTCAAACCTTTTTTGGAGTATCGTGATAGAGGTATTTTTGTTTGGTGTAAGTCATCGAACCCGGATGGTGGGCAAATTCAAGATTTGTATGTGGATGGTTCAAACTCTGAACGGTTTTATGAACGGTTAGCCTCTTTGATATCTAGTTGGGACCACTATGGGAATGTTGGTCTAGTGGTAGGAGCCACATATCCAGACGAGTTGAAGAACGTCAGGCAACTGTGCCCAGAAATGCCTTTTTTGGTTCCAGGTGTAGGTTCTCAATCTGGAGATTTAGAAGGTTCATTGAAGGCAGGGATAGGCGAGGAAAATCACGCCTTATTAATAAATTCCTCAAGATCGATAATTTACGCCTCTGAAAAGATTGATGACTATGCAGATAAGGCATCTGCAACTGCCCGGTCACTGAACGAAAAAATCGACGATACTTTGTCTGATATGGGTAGATCTTTTATCTAAGGCCCATCAGTGTCGTAAATTTATATAATTCAGGTTATACACCCTGAATGAATGTTTGTTGGTGTAATCAATGTTTTCACAGCCGTTTCGGTTAATGCAATCCAATCTATTGTCATAGTTAAATGTTTAGCTCCATCGTTGACACCGAACATCACAGAAATTAGAATTGCCGTCCTGAATTTACAAAATGATCGTGACTAGGAGGCTGGCCGATGCTTGAATTAGAGATTGAAAGCATTCGTGTTAGGCAAGAGACTCAGCAACGAGCTGTAGTGTTAAGGGTAAAAGATTCCGATTTGTACCTGCCTATTTTTATCGGACCGTTCGAAGTAGAGGCCATTAGATTCAAGCTCATGGATGTCGAAGTTCAGAGGCCCATGACACATGACCTACTAGGGTCGGTGATAGGTGATTTAGGTGCCACAGTTGAAAGTATCGTGGTATCGGATCTACAGAACGACACTTTTTATGCGAAAATTGTTATGAATTATAACGGTAATGTTGTGGAAGTTGATTCTAGGCCGAGCGATGCTATCGCACTGGCTGTTAGAGCTAATGCTCCGATTTTTGCGTCAGACGATGTAATAGAAAAGGCTGCGGTTACCTTAGCTGTGGAAGATGCAGAGGAAGAGTCAGATGAGTCTGCATTGAATGAACAAACTGAGGTTGGAGAAGAAGAGTTAGAAAAATTATCTGCTTTTACTGACTTTATAGATAGTTTGGATCTAGGAGACATAGGGAAAGATCAATAGAGTGTGAATAATGATATATTGTCCTGAAGGGCGCATATTAATTTCCTTGCGAATTTCTTTTGACCAGTCCGAATTTTCTATGATAAACTGAGTCGTCGTTCACGGAACCTGCATATGGATGGTAGGAAAATCGGTACAGTAGCACAGCTGGTGGGTATAGGTTGGTATGTTGCTGCTTGCATTGGATTGGGGGCTGTTGTAGGTGTGTGGGTAGATAGAACCTTAGGCACTAGCCCAATTCTCTCTGTTTTGGGTACCCTTGTGGGGGTTGCAGCGTCTGTACTAGGAATGGTTAGGATGCTGACCGCAGTACTTAGGGATACGCGTAAAAATTGACAGGAGCGAAAGTAGTAGTTTGTTAAGTAGTCCTAGATCATTGGCCATATTGATCGTCGTAGCTGCGGTGTTTGTTGTTAGCATTCTTGGTGGTGCTTTAGGTAATGCGTTAGGGTTTGGTTTCCTCGCTAGCCCGCTACTTGCGATCCAGATACCCGCGGAATTAGTAACTGATATTGGAACGGACAGCTTTCACTTCAGCTTGATGAACACCATGGTGACAACATGGATTGCCATGTTGATTCTGGTTATTATCGCAGCCAAAATTAGAGGTGGGTTGAGTGAAGTTCCTGGACGTTTCCAGGCTCTGTTTGAGGTTTTGATAGAATTTTTTCTGAAACTATGCGAGAGTGTGGCCGGTAAAGAGAAAGCTCGAAGGTTCTTCCCTCTTGTGTTCACAATATTCCTGTTCATAGTTGTTGCCAACTGGATGGGTATTCTTCCGGGTTTCGGGACAATTGGTCGGATAGCGGATCCTGTTGAAATTGCGCATCATCATGGGGATCACTCATATGTCGACCCAGGTGCGGGGGATTACCACGATAAGTCAAAATCCCATGGAGATGATCATGGGGATGACCATGATTCCCACTTAGGGTCAGTCAAACTCCATGTTTTTGATAGCTCTGCAGGATTGTCAATTTTGACTCCGGGGTCACTATCTGATGAACTTACATTTGATGAATACGACGCTGCCCATGGAGATGTGGGAAAAGGGAAAACGGTAGGTCATCTCGTTCCGTTCCTTAGAAGTGCAAACGCTGACATTAACGTCACACTGGCGATGGCCATAGTTGCAATGGTGATGGTCCATTACTGGGGGCTCAGTATTCTTGGTGCATTCGGGCATCTAGGAAAATTTATAAACTTCAGGGAAGGTCCTATTGGGTTTTTCGTTGGGATACTGGAGATTATCAGTGAGATAGCTAAAGTAATAAGCTTCACTTTCCGTTTGTTCGGCAACATATTTGCTGGGGAAGTACTGCTTATGGCAATGGGGTTCCTGTTGCCTTTAATTGGAATAATACCGTTTATGGGCCTGGAACTTTTCGTGGGCATAATCCAGGCTTTTATTTTTTCGATGCTTACATTGGTATTCGCCTCAATGGCTAGTATTAGCCATGGCGGTGAACATCATTAAGATTTAAGTTAAAGTTGCGAAAGTTCATATTTAGAAAAACACATTAAGGAGTGTGAAATGGAAGGCGATATCATGAACATAGGCGCTGGGCTGGCAATAGGCTTAGGTGCTATTGGACCTGGGATCGGAATTGGGATGCTCGCATCCAAGGCCATGGAAGCCCTGGGAAGGAATCCTGAGGCTGGGGATCAGATTCAGCAGAACATGATTCTGGCCATTGCGTTTACTGAGGCTATAGCGATATATGCCTTGGTGGTTGCGATCATAATTAAATTCGTCTAGTTTTTTGGAGACCCCTTTGCAAATAGATTTAAGCGAGGGGATCTCTGAAGCTTGTAAGGAGTCTTTATGGAGCAACTAGGAATAAACCTGCCAGGATTGATAACACAGATTGTCAGCTTTGTTAT
>CAYTAN010000076.1:0-3445 GCA_964435605.1 uncultured Dehalococcoidia bacterium | reverse complement strand
ATGATTATTAAAGGTGGGGAATGAGCGTTGAAGATACACTAACACCAGACGAAGTGGCTGAACTCACCGGATACACAAGACGGCAAGTATATACATAGGTTCGTGAAGGTAATATACCCCATACAAAAGACGGTACGTTCTGGTTCATCAAGAGGTTCACATGCTGTTAGTCGACGAATACTAGATATTCAAAGTGGTCCCAACTCTCAGTAACCTCATAACTTGTTCCGTAGATTCAACGATGAGCCTGTGAGCATTTGAACTGGCGTTTTCCAATGTCATAGGTCCGTTAACTATTGAAAAAACACTTTCTATTCCATCTTTGTGAACTACTTGGAAGTCTTTCCCTACCAATCCTGCTAAAGCTATTGTGGGAATCCCTAGGTTTTTCGCTAATTTCGCTACCCCGATAGGGGCTTTGTCATAGACGGTTTGAAAATCAATTCCACCTTCGCCAGTTATAACGATATCCGTCCCTTTTAACTTGTCTGCTAATCCCACGGTATCTAGTACTATATCGACCCCTGGTTTCAATGTTCCACCCATGAATGCCATCATGCCGGCTCCTAGGCCGCCTGCAGCGCCCGCGCCTGATATATGTTCCACTTCTTCACCTAAATCTCTTAAAATTGTTTCGGCGAAATTCTTCAATGCCTCATCCAACTGTGTAATCATTTCAGGTGTCGCACCTTTTTGTGGACCGTAAACGGCAGATGCCCCTTCTGGACCTGTTAAGGGATTGTTGACGTCACATGCCACCATGAATTCTGATTGTTTTATTCTGGGGTCGATACCAACTGTATCGATTGAATGAAGTTTTGATAAAGCGGCGCCACCTCTAGGGATTTCTTTTCCAAATTCGTCTTTCAAAGATATACCGACGGCTTGCGCCATGCCAGCGCCACCGTCGTTTGTAGCACTCCCGCCAATACCTATAATAAACTTGCGGTAATTTTGATCTAGTGCCGAGAGGATTGCCTCACCTAACCCATATGTTGAAGCGTTTAATGGATCTCTTTCGCTGAGGTCTAGTAATGCTAGGCCAGAGGTTCTGGCCATTTCGATGACCGCGGTTTGCTCGTCACCCATGGCTCCCCATTGTGCTTCAACTGGTGTTCCTGTTGGTCCTTCAACTACACATTCCACTATATTCCCATTTGATACTTCAACTAGGGTTTCCAAAGTTCCGTCACCGCCGTCAGCGACGGGGCATAATAAAACCTCCGCGGACGGGTATATGTTTTTAACGCCGATAGATATTGCCTCCGCTGCGTTAAGTGCGGAGATACTTCCTTTAAATGTCTGGGGGGCTGCCACTACTTTCAATTTCTTAACCACCTTTCTTATTTAATCGAGATGTGTTTACGCATCAAACAAATATTGCTATATTCCTATAGTCAACACAAAACAGTAACTACTAGGAAATAATATCTTACAGGCTGGAAAATGGCACGAAAGAAAATTGATGGTCCAAGTCGACAGTTGTTTGCCAAGATTAACGAAAATGTGTACCTTGCCGCAAAAAATAGGGCAGCCCAACAGAGAATATCAATGAGAGAACTTCTTGAGGAGGCTCTTGAATTATATTTGAGATCGGATGTTCCAGAGTCCCCAGACTTTAGTGGCGATCGATCGTCTTATAGAAACTCTACAGTATGGGATGACGAATATTTACAAATGCAGGCTGATAGACCAATTGGGTCTCCTTTAGAACTGTCTGAAGACGAAGCTAAAGATGTAGCACGTAGGGCATTTGAATGACTAATTTACAAATCCTTCTCGACTCGTCTGTGTTACAAGAATATAAACGAGGTAGCGAACACGTAAAACGGTTTGTCCACAGAATTATCGATGGTGATATATCTGCCGGTGTATCAGCTCTATCACTGGTGAGTCTTTGGTCAGATCAGAATTTTGATCGGAAGACTGAGATAGGATTTTCTACAATTTTGAAATTTATGGAGGTCATTCCACTGGATGCATCTGTAGCAAAATCAATGCCCGCAAACGTATCTCTGATGGATACAAGCCTGACCTTTATAGAAATTTCTGCTGTCGCATGCACGGCTAAAGTGTACGAATGCCCGATCGTTTGCGAGAAAACAGAAAGTTATGATGGTTTTGATGTTGAAATTTATGACTGTGAAAGTTATTTACTGAACTTAGCAACTAACCTATGAACTTATAGAAATTCTTTGATCTGTTTTGCTAATTTTAATGTCATTGTCGGAACTGCGGCGATGTCAATTTCACTTGCGGATTTGATGTTTTTCATTGAACCAAACTTATTAAGTAGTAATTTTTTTCGTTTGGGTCCAATTCCGGGTATTGAATCAATTGATGATCTTAGACTGGCTTTAGACCGTCTCTGACGATGATATGTTATAGCGAACCTGTGGGCCTCATCACGTATCCTCTGTATCAAATATAATCCAGCCGAGTTTCGCGGCAAAACAATGGGTTCAGGGGACTCTGGAGTAAACAGTTCCTCATTTTCTTTTGCCAGACTAGAAATCGCGATATCTTCTACTCCAAGTTCAAGGAATACTTGTAAGGAAGCACCAAGATGCCCTTTTCCACCATCAATGATGACAAGGTCAGGTTTTATTCCCCAGGTTGATTCACTCGTTCCTTTGTCTGCAATATCTTTAAGCCTTTTAAACCTTCTAGTAAGCATTTCTCTCATCATCGAGTAATCGTCCACTCCTGCTACTGACTTGATCTTGAATTTTCTGTAGTCTGAATTTTTCGGCGTTCCATCTTCAAATACAACCATGCTCCCAACGGAATTGGTGCCCTGAATGTTTGATATGTCATAGCATTCAATCCTATGAGGCTTACTGGAAAGGTTTAGGGCCTCTTGTATTTGCTGAAGGGCTTCATCGTTTTTGTCTTGCTCTATAAATCGGGATATTTTCAGCTGGTCCATCCCTTGTTTTGCGTTTTCGACCACCATTTTTAAAAGGTTCTTTTTTTCTCCGCGTTTGGGATTGATGATCGTTACTTTAGATTGTTTTCTTTCCGACAGAAATGACTCTATAGTCGGTCTTTCATCTTCAAGATCAAATTGAGTCAATATATTCTTTGGGATAAATGGACTGACTTCGTAGAATTGCTGTATGAACGCGGCATGGACATCTTTCAGAGTGTCTTTTTCACCAATTGTCATCAGATAGTTGTCTCTGCCGACCAGTTTGCCTTGCCTAATAAAAAAAATCTCCATCCAAGCTTCTTTGGACCAGCTAGAACATCCTATGACGTCGACGTCATCTGATTTAAGCGTCAAAACCTTTTGCCCTTCATGGACTTTTTCAATTGCGGTTATCTGATCTCTAAGAACGGCTGCTTTTTCGAACTCCAAATTGTTGGCAGATTCTTCCATCTTAGTTGAAATAGACTTGACTATTTTGCTAGTGTTGCCTTCTAGAAATAGAATCACTTCTTC
>CAYTAN010000075.1:0-3540 GCA_964435605.1 uncultured Dehalococcoidia bacterium | reverse complement strand
CCAGCAATCATTATTTCGGAAACTTGAAGCCTCTTCAAATGATTTATATACGGATAGGACGGTTTACATATCGCCGGAGTCTTTATCTGAAAATCGAGTAACGTCTCAAATGGCTGGACCTGTTATAAAAGCTGTCGTAGAGGAGATTGGTCATTCTGAAACTGGCTTGGTTTTGTTTAGGAGAGATGATGAAGTGGAGGTTGTGGAGCCTCCTATTCCGTTGACCATGGACGCTATAGCAGAAGGCCAGGACACGTTCATGCTCGAGGATTTGTTCAGTGATCCTGTAGTGATCGGTGTGGTTTTATTGAGACTGGGCAGGTTTGCAGTTGGATTATATGAAGGTGGAACTCTTTTATCTAGTAAAACAGAAGGAAGGTATGTAAAGAACCGTCATCGTGCTGGAGGGTCTTCGCAAAGGAGATTTGAAAGAAGCAGAGAGAGATTGATAAGAGAATTGTTTGATAAAACTTGTTTGACAGCTCGTTCGATACTCGGTGGTGGATCACAATCACTGGACTTAGACTACATTCTCCTAGGAGGAGAGAAACATACCTTGAATCAGTTCACTAAGAGATGCGAATTTTTGAGAAGCTTGCAGAATAAAGTACTTAGCCGCACTCTACATGTCGAAAATCCGAACCAGGAAGCTCTGGAAGGTATATCCGCTGAAATATATAAGAGCAAAGTCACCTCTTACGTTATACAGAGGTGAAATAATTGTTTACTAGCTATTGAGCTGTGTAACCACCGTCAATCACCAAAGATGATCCGGTTATGAATGATGCGTCATCCGACGCTAGAAAAAGTGCTGCCGCGGCTATTTCTTCAGCTTGCCCGAGTCTTCCCATGGGATGCAATCGTTTCAGCATTTCGTTGGTATCGGCATCTGAAGTTAAATTTTCGGTCAAATTTGTTTCCACAAAGCCTGGGCAAAGACAGTTTACCCTGATGTTTTCTCTCGCGAGGTCGGTGGCTAAAGTTTTGGTGAATTGAACAACACCGCCTTTTGACGGAGGATAAGCATTGAATCCACCACCTAATCCAACGGGATACCCGACGATACCCATTATTGATGCTAGATTGACGATAGAACCACCACCTGCCTTTTTCATTTCTGGGACCACATGCCAGGATGGTAGATATGTACCTTTCAAATTTACTGCTACTACCTTGTCCCAAATGTCCTCAGGATTAGAGTTTTCTGGTAGGGCATTTCGAGCACTTACTCCGGCACTATTTACTAGAATGTCTACGCGGCCGAAATGTTCCATTGCAGCCTCGACCATATATTCGCAGTTGTTTGAATTTGTAACATCACCTGAAATTGGAATATATGATGGACCAAAGTTAAAATCTGGTTTTTTTAAGTCCACTCCTACCACTCTGGCTCCTTCATTGATGAATTTTGCCGAACAAGCTTTTCCAATGCCAGACCCGGCACCGGTTACTAAAGCAACCTTCCCTGTTAGTCGGCCGTTTTCTATTTCAGTATTAGCCATTGTGTGTTCCTTGCTATCCAGATAATTAGTTATGAAAGGGATATTACCATTCAGCATTCATATTTATAAATATTAATTTGCAAGAAGTTTGTATACTTGTGAAATAAAGTACAAACAGACAGGAGACAAATACAGATATGCCCAGTGACGATCAGAAAATCATAAATCTTGTTAAATCAAGGAGAAATACCAAAAATTTTAAGGATCAAGAAGTTCCTAGGATACTGATTGAAATTCTATTGGATTCTGCCGTTTGGGCTCCAAATCATAGAAACACTGAGCCTTGGAAGTTTTTTGTCGTTGGGAAAGATTCGGAAGTGAGAAAGAAAATTGCTGAAGGAATGATCAGTCTTCAAGAAGAAACCACAGGAAAAATTTCGTCAGATGAACAGAAATTAAAAATTAGCAGCCAATTTGAAGCTGGGACAACATTGATATTTGTTTTTAGCATTATGGACGATGACCTCGAGATAACTGAAGAAAATTATGCGGCGGTTTGCTGCGCTATTCAAAATATGCAATTGGTAGCAGAATCTCTTGGATTAGGTGTGGGGTGGTCAACCGGTAGGATATCGAAAATAAAGAGCTTAAACGAACTTTTTCGGGTCCATGATGACTTGAAAATGGTTGGGGTTTTGACTGTTGGATATCCTGGTAGTAGGTCTCCTAAAGCAAGAAAGGATTTTAATCTTTCCACGGAATGGTTGTAAAAGTAGTTTCATGCTTTTACAAGATGATTTCCATAGCTAAGTTTGAGATGTAAGATGTGATTGCGCTTGCCATATTTATTAGGGATTTCAACCCTTCAGACGGCTGGCATTATCCTTATTCTAAACAAAGAATGATATATAATCGCTTTGTGTGATTGTTAATGATTTCAAGAGGAGATGTGGTATGCCTGAGTTCAAAAATCATGTTCTTGTGTGTGATGTGGAAAGGGATGATGGAGCGCACTGCGGTAATAAAGGTGGTGCTGAGGTCAAAAAGAAGGTCATTGAGATGCTGTCAAAACATGGACTGAGAAGCAATGTGTATGTTTCCAGTGTAGGATGCACAAGTCAACATCGACTTTGTGACATGGAACAATGCAGCATGATCGTTTATGGCCCTGGTAACGAAGGTACTTGGTACGTTACCAACCCTGATGATGTAGAGAGAATAGTTGAGGAGCATCTAATAGGCGGAAATGTTGTTCAAGACTTAGTGAACAATGGAATGAAAGTAGCTACTGAATAGTGGAGCTACATCTGGAATTGCTCACCACATTTGTATCTGTGGAATTTTCCCCGAGCATATTTGGTGACAATTCCGGAGCCAATTACATGTGCTTCGCCGTTGCTGACAAATAAACCAGTGGCACCGTCGATGCCGATGATGTTGAGTCCTTTATTCAGTTGGATTGAGCAATCTTTAACGACTACTTCAGGGACGCTGTTTTCATGATGGGGGAGAATCGTTAGGTTTCCACAAATTCCCAGAGCGTCTACCCAACGGCGGAATCTCATTTGACTCCCCATAATCATTGCGCCGGCGCTGGAGCCTGCCACAATCGTTCCTTTTATAGATGCTTCTCTTAAAAATTTTTCGGCTGGGGTACTTTTAATTGTTTCAAGCAGATGCTGTGGATTTCCACCCGTGAAATAAATTAGGTCGGCTTCGCTCAATTCAGCCAATAAAGACTGATCATGAGCGTCTTTTTTGTTAAGAATCATGCACTCTATGGTTTGAGCTCCGATCTTTTGGAAATGGGTACTTCCATTTCTGGCTGCAATGTCAGGTGATTCATGTGCTGCAGCCGTCGGTACTATCGCTACTACTGGATCAGGGCTTTTCGTTCTATTTAGAACCCAACTATCCATTTCGACACACTTTTCACCAAACTCATCGCCACCTACAAGGAATATATTATTTAAGGTTGTGTTAGCCAATTAGTCGCTAATTTGCACAATTACTTCAATTTCAATTGGCATACCACCTGGTAGCGTAGCTACTCCTACTGCTGATCTGGCGTGTTTTCCTTTCTCACCGAAGACTTCTA
>CAYTAN010000074.1:0-3557 GCA_964435605.1 uncultured Dehalococcoidia bacterium | reverse complement strand
GTTATTATGAGACTGAAAACATTTCTAATATGTCTGATTTACTGAAGTTTTTCTGTTCACTATTACCTAGATTACGCACTGGGAATGAGCCGCTTTGAATTTCATCGTCTCCTATGATTACAACTTCAGTAGCCTTTATGTGTGAAGCATATCTCAATTGGCTTCTTAATCCTCTTGATGGAGCTACTAATGAAGTTCCTCCATTTGAACGTATTTGAGAACATAACTTGATAGCTTCTAACTTAGCTGCATTCCCGATGTGAGCGACCATGATAATACGCTCGGTATCTTGATTCTGTGAGATGTTCTGCCGCCGTATATTTTCAATAACGCGTTCTATTCCCATTCCAAATCCTATACCGGGGGTGTGGCTGCCTCCGAGTTCTTCAAGCAGGCCGTCATATCTTCCTCCTCCAGCTATGACACTCATCCTGCCTTCATCGGGTGGGGATATTTCGAACACGGTTCTGGTGTAGTAATCAAGTCCACGCACCAGTCTATTTTCGACTTCATATTGGAGTCCAATTTTGTCGAGATTAGCAACGAGTGCATTCCAATGATTTGCACAAGCGTCACAGAGCATTTCTATACTTTTGGGCGCGTTTTCTATTAATTCTTGACAGGGATCGTTTTTACAGTCAAGAAGTCGTAACGGATTGGTACTTATTCTCCGACTGCAGTCTTCGCATACTTTGCTAATGTGAGGTTGGTAATAACTTTTTAAATGCTCTATATATTTTGGCCTGCACGAAGGGTCACCTATGCTGTTGATAGTTAAGGCCAGATCTTTCAGGCCTAATTCTTGTAAGTATCTCCATGCGACTTCAATTACTTCGGTGTCTATGTACGGGTCATCTTCCCCGAAAACTTCAATGCCAAATTGATTGAAAGCTCTATATCTACCACTCTGCGGACGTTCATACCTGAAATTTGGCACAAGATAAAAAAGCCTAACTGGCTGAGGTAAGTTGTGCATGCCATGTTGCAGGTATGCTCGACAAACTGGTGCTGTACCTTCAGGCCGAAGTGTCATGGAATCACCACCACGGTCGGCAAATGTGTAAGTTTCTTTCTCTAGTATGTCGGTAGATGAACCGATTCCTCTTGCAAAGAGGGCTGTATCTTCAAATATTGGAGTTGTGATCTCTTCGTATCCAAAGCGGGATGCAACAGCCCGTGCTGTTTCTTCTACGGAACGCCATTGGGGTTGATCCTGTGGCAATATGTCAGTTGTTCCTCTTGGAGATTGGAATACCACGAATGCCTCCTGATGATGTGATGAAATATCTCGCCAAATGATATCATTCAGTCGTTAACGGATAAGCCAGCTGTAAGGTACTGACTGGAGTGATGTATCCGTTAGCTTGTCATATAATTGTGCCATCCGTTTCAGGTTCCGGAAATAAACATATTTAATTTGGAAGCATCCATAGCGAGGAGAGCAACATGGTAAATGTCATCATGGATGTGCCTTTGCAAGAAAGATTATCCGCGTATCTGCCGGAAGAAAAAATTGAGGATGTTTCAAAGGCGTATAGATTTGCCGAACAATCCCACAAAGGTCAATTGAGACTATCAGGGGAACCTTTTTTTGAACATCCGAAACAGACTGCTCTTTATCTTGCTGATCTTAGGTTAGATTCAAACGCTATCTCTGCCGCCTTACTCCATGATGTGCTTGAAGATTGTGACGTTACGTATGAAGAATTGACCGATATGTTTGGTGAAGATGTAGCACGGTTGGTTGATGGGGTAACGAAGTTGACAAAGGCTGAAATAATTGGGGATGGTCAATTTCTGCCAGGATCAGAGCACTCTGATCAGGATATAACTGACGAAGATATAGCTCAGGCTGAGACGCTAAGAAAAATGTTAATGGCTATGGCTGAAGATGTCAGAGTGGTTCTGATAAAGCTTGCAGATAGATTGCACAACATGCGCACTGTATCCGCTCTTCCTGATAATCGACGAGAGGCCTTTTCAAAAGAGACCTTGGAAATATTTGCTCCATTGGCCCATCGATTGGGTATTTGGGAAATGAAATGGATGTTGGAAGATCTTTCATTCCAACAACTCGACGAGGATTCCTACAAGATGATTTCTCGTAGGCTCAATTCAAAAAGAACTGAGCGTGAAAGATATGTCGATGAAATTATAGGGATAATAAAAGAAGAATTGAGCGCATCTGGTATCGAGTCCGAGGTCTATGGCAGACCGAAACACATTTACAGCATACATAAGAAATATCAGCGGTATGCTCAGTCAAATAAAGAAATTAGTGAAATATATGATCTTTTTGCTGTTCGTATTATCGTGCCGGAAGTTCGTGATTGTTACGGGGCGTTAGGAGTTATACATACCAGATGGCATCCTTTGCCAGGGCAGTTTGATGATTACATTGCAAATCCTAAAGACAATCTTTATCAGTCTCTTCATACGGCGGTTCTCTGTGAAGGTTCTTCACCTGTAGAAGTTCAAATACGCACGAAAGATATGCATCAAGTTGCTGAGTATGGAGTAGCTGCGCATTGGTTGTATAAAGAGGGTGGCGACCATGATACGCAGTTTGAAGAAAAAATGGTTTGGCTCCGTAAATTACTGGATTGGCAGAGAGATATCGGTGGGGCTGTTGAATTTGTTGAATCGTTCAAGACGGATATTTTCCAAAGTCAGGTATTTGTATACACTCCCAACGGTGACGTTATCGAACTTCCTTTTGAAGCCACTCCTTTGGATTTCGCATACCGAATACATACAGACGTTGGGCATAGCTGCGTTGGAGCAAAGGTAAATGGTAAGTTAGTTTCCTTAAACTATAAGCTTGAAAATGGTGACACGATCGACATAATGACCAGTAAAACAGTTCGAGGCCCAAGTCTCGACTGGATAAATTCCAGCCTGGGATACACGAAAACTTCGTCGGCTAAGGCGAAAATTAGGCAGTGGTTTAACAGGCAAGAGCGTCAGAGTAATGTCTCTAGAGGCAAGGAATTATTTCAGACTCTAATGAGGCGTCTGGATGTGTCGCTGGATGAACCAAGTGTTTTGAAAATTTTCAATTATGGACATATTGATGATTTATATGCTGAATTAGGTGAAGGCTCTCTAACATCTGAAAAATTCATTTCAAAAATTTCTCTTAGAGATGAGGTGCCGAACATTATCGTCGAAGGAGAAATACCTAAAAGTGGACCTGCATCCGGGTTACAGGTACTGGGGGTTGGAGACCTCCTGACTAGTATCGCACGGTGTTGTAATCCCATAATGGGTGATGAAATAGTTGGGTTTATAACGAGGGGAAGAGGTGTCACGGTACATCAAAGAGACTGTGTAAATATATTATCGGAAGACGAATCTGAGCGAATTGTACCAGTAGGTTGGGGTGAAACTAAGAATCTTTATCCTGTACGTATCCAAGTCGAGTGTTGGGATAGGGTTGGATTGTTGGGAGATGTCACTTCGGCAGTGTCGAACCAGAGAGTTAATATTGCGAATATTAATTCTGAAGAGTACGATGATATGAGTGTCATTTCGTTGACAGTGTATATAAGCGGCAT
>CAYTAN010000073.1:0-3566 GCA_964435605.1 uncultured Dehalococcoidia bacterium | reverse complement strand
CCCTTTCATCTACACCCAAACCCAGAATATCACGACAAGCTATCATCGCATCCTTCGTGATTGATGGGCTCCAATCACTAAATCCTTCCAAAATCTCGAGAAGTTCCTTGCCAAGGGATCTAACATCATTTGATCTTTGCTTAAATATAGAATCAACTTCTTCCATTTGGGCACATGTCAGCGTTCGAGACAATTCAGCATATCTGATCGCCCACGTGAAGAACCATGGTGTTCCATATTCAGGAACTGGACTGTTACAGATACCTTTCATCGTACCGGTGAACATTCTTTCGACAATCACCTTAGGAGACATCCCATATCCACGCAGCAAGCAATCCAAAGGGATGTGTATAACAAGTTCTTCCAGATCCCCTCCAACTCTTGCCTCTGAGCTCTCAGGACCATACATAGTGCCCCTGGCAATTCTAGGATAACCCCTTTTCCTCAAAAGTTGATGAGCCACTTCATGAGCCACATGATAAGCCAGATCGCGATCAGGCAATTCCATCCAACCGGGATAATCACCGGCATGACTTTCAATTGACTGGTCCCCAAATACTACATGTTTTCCAGAGTTAATGTCTGCTTCAGTTATGTCCAATTCATCCCGTATGTCCGACCAGAAACAGGTGAATTCGTCAATCAAGTCACGACCTAATACTTTCAAGTCTCAAATCCTCTAAAAAGTTTTAATAAGAACTCAACTAGGAACATTGGGTTTTTTTGCAAAAAACATTATGAAAGCTCCTGCCAGAGTAAAAACTGAATAAGTTAAAAACGGCACTGTATAACTACCATAATTATCATACATCCACCCAGCCCAGACGGGTGCTATTGCCATTAAAATGCCATTAGGCAGCATAGACCAACCCATAATAGTCGCAAAGGACGAACGGCCAAAATATTCCCCTCTAATCGCGGTGATAATAGGGATACGGCCACCAAACGCGATGCCATACATAATTGCGAAAACAAACGCCATCGATAGACTGCTTGCCAAAGAAAGTACCACGGTAGACAAGCCCTGCAGGGCCAGAAAGAAAACTATCATATTTTTCTTTGATATTTTGTCACCTAGCCAACCAGCTATAAATATCGTAGGAAGGGCCACCAAGGAACAAGTGGTTTCTACTGTACTAGCTGTAGTCAACGCCTCAGCCCTACTCCCAAATACTGGCTCCAACATATCGGTCACTCGAGGAGTCAGATGTAAGGATAAGGTCACAATGGATACAGTAGAAGATACATGGGCTATTGTGAGAATCCAGAAAACTGGTGTTAATAACGCCTGTTTTACAGTGAAGTCAGAACCCGTGGCAGTAATATCCTGTGCCGTTTCTGGCTGTGGATTTGTAAGTTTATCTTTTTCTTTTTGGCCAACTTCTCCGCCATTAGTTACACCGTCTGGAACCAGTCCAACATCTTCCGGCCTATTTCGCATCACTTTTACACAGGGAACGGCAACGGCTAGTATAAATATTCCTATAACCAAACTCGTTGTTCGGAAATTTCCGCCCATAGCTATGGCGTAAATTGGTAAGAAAAACCCCGCCATGTGAATTCCTGACATGGCACCAGCCATCGCTATTGATCTACGTTGAACGAACCAACCATTGATTACCGATACAATAGCTAGCCAACCGCCTATACCTGACCCAAGAGTTATAAGGATGAACACCACATAGAATTGCCACAAGGATTGAATAAGCGAAAAAAGCACAAATCCTAAAGCCATTATCGCAAACCCAATGATAATCATCTTACGGGCTCCGATTTTATCTATCAAAAACCCTTCAATAGGCCCGAGGGCAGCCCCTTCGACTCTGCTCAATAAAGCTCCAAAAGAAATTTGAGTCCTTGACCATTTAAAATTCTCTTGCAGAACCACCATCAGTACTCCCATACCCCTGAAAACACATAATGACATCAATGTGAGCAAGACAACGGCAACACATACAATCCACCATCCATAAAAAAAGTTAGTGAATTTAGGCATCTGAAATTGCAAAGGACGAGTATTATTAGAATTGGGCATCATATGATGATACCAAACATAAAATTCCAATACGCCAATTAAGGGGTAATATGTCTAGCGACCATGTTTTTGCTTGTTATTTATGCAAAGAAGAATTCCTGCCGTCTCCATCCATACTAAAATGTGCGGTTTGTGATTCTCCTTTGGACGTCAAATACATTCAGCCCAACACAGCAACAACCGATAAGGGAATCTTAAGAATACCTCTGCCATTGAAAAATCCGTCCGACAAGTTCTCATTAGGAGAAGGAAATACTCCCACAATTAATTTAATTAACCTCAGCAATTGGTTGGGAATAAACCTACTAACAAAAAATGAAGCGCAGAATCCAACCGGCTCTTTCAAAGATCGAGGAACTTCTATCTTGATCTCATGTCTAAGATCTTTTGGAATCGAAGAGATTGTGGAAGACTCCTCTGGGAATGCAGGATCCTCAATCTCAGCATATTCAGCTGCAGCAGGCATAAAAGCACATATATTCGCTCCTGAAAGCGCTCCTCAACCAAAAATAAATCAGATAAAAGTATACGGTGCGGTACATCACTCAGTTCAAGGGTCCAGGGATAAAGTCACGGCAGTTGCAAAAAAATATGCTCTGGATAATAACTTAACTTATGCATCCCACAACTTGAGCCCCTATTTCATCGAAGGGACCAAGTCATTTGGATATGAATTATTATCGGATCGGAAATCTACATTCCCCAGCGACATAGTTATTCCGGTCGGCAATGGATCTCTTTATCTTGGAATTTACAAAGCAATGAATGAGCTGCTGAAATCCAATCATATTGAACGAATGCCTAAAATGCATTTTATACAATCCGAATCAGTCAAACCAATCGCGGCCGCGGCGAGAAACGAACCCTGGCACGGTAATATGGTTACAGCAACGAAAGCCGGGGGCATAGCTGTTGGATCTCCTCCGAGGATAGACCAAGTAATTAACGCAATGAAAGCCTCAGATGGTCAATGTGATACCGTTCAGGAAAATGAAATCATTGACTGGCAACTGAAACTCGCACAATGGGAAGGAATATACTCTGAGCCTACATCAGCCGCTGCGTTTGCCGGAACATTCAAACTGATTGAATCGAAAAAAATAGCTAAAGGTAGCACAGTTTTGGTGCCGGTAACAGGATCCGGGTTAAAGGACTTATCACCTATTTAATTCAATGTGAAATTATCAGCGATATTTATCGAAAGCTGCACGCAGTCCAGGTATTGCACCCTTCAAGGTTGAATCTTCTAAGCAATATGACAATCGAAAATATCCAGGGAGTCCAAACCCTCTACCAGGAACAGCGAGAACTCTATGTTTCTTAAGTTCATCGACGAATTGCACATCATCTGAAATTGGACTTTTGGGAAATAGATAAAATGCCCCTTGTGGTTTGACTATTGAATATCCAGTTTCTGACAAAGCCCCATACAAAAAGTCACGTTTTCTTTGATATACATCCACATCAACTGTGACGTCTTGCAATACAGTCACTATTTGCTGAGCCAAAGCCGGGGCATTAACAAACCCAA
>CAYTAN010000072.1:0-3593 GCA_964435605.1 uncultured Dehalococcoidia bacterium | reverse complement strand
GAAAATTACAATCACTCCGTCGGCCATTGCGATAGATGTGATGATATTGTTGAACCCAGCATCACAAAGCAATGGTATGTCCGCATGGAAGGGCTCGCTAAGCCAGCAATAGATGCCGTTCGTAAGGGTGAGATAGCCATAGTACCAGAACGCTTCAAAAGCGTTTATTACAATTGGATGGAAAATATAAGAGACTGGCCAGTCAGCAGGCAGCTATGGTGGGGTCATCAATTACCCGTATGGTATTGTCAAGAATGTAGTTCGGTAACAGTGGAATATGATGACCCGGACTCATGTCCTAACTGCAAATCTAAAAACCTGGAAAGGGATCCCGACGTTTTAGATACCTGGTTTAGTTCTGGTTTGTGGACCCATTCGACTCTAGGCTGGCCAGAGACAAAGGAAGATGTGGATTATTTTTATCCAGGCAGTGTGATGGAAACAGGGTACGATATTTTGTTCTTCTGGGTCGCGCGTATGATCATGCTTGGCATAGAGAATATGGGAAGACCACCGTTTAAAACGGTATACCTTCATGGGCTGGTACTGGACCCGGAAGGGGTGAAAATGAGCAAAACCAAGGGTAATGTTTTGGACCCGATTGAATTGATTGATAATTATGGTGCAGATGCTATCCGATTTGCTCTCACGACTGGCACTTCAGCCGGTAATAACTTAAGAATGAATGAACAAAAGTTAGAAGCGAGCAGAAACTTCGCCAATAAATTGTGGAATGCTTCAAGGTTTGTAATCTCCAATATCGAATCTTCCAAATATAAAGTCGAGCTAGGTCCTCTTGAAACTACAAGCCATAGACATGACCAATGGATTACAGGGCGGCTTAATCAAGTAAAGTCCCTTGTAGACGAATACATGAAAGATTTTCAATTTGGTGAAGCTCAAACAGAGATTCATGACTTCCTTTGGAATGAATATTGCGACTGGTATATAGAGTTGGCCAAACTCAGAATCAGATCAAAAGAATCACAGTCGCCGATCCATATACTAGTGGATACACTTGAACAAACTCTCAGGTTATTGCACCCCTTCTTACCATTTGTCACAGAAGAAATATGGCAGAAAATTCGTAATTCCTCTGAGAGCCCCGATAAGTGGCCCCCAGCATTAATGATTTCCCAGTATCCCGAATCTTCTGGACATGTGAAGCAAACAAAGGCTATAACAGAAATGGAATCAGTCTTTGAACTTATAAGAGCTGTTAGAAACGTCCGAGGAGAGTTTAAATTAAACCCTAGAGACACCCTTGGGTGTCAGATAGTAGCCTCATCTCCAAGTAACAGGGTTTTACTACTTGAGGAATCTGAGTCTATTAGGTCCATGGCTGGCATAAAAGATTTGGAAATATCAGGAGAATCAATCGGGAAAACTTCAGGGGTAACAATAAATATAGTTGTTAATATCGGCACCGCGCAACTCTCATTGGGAGAAACTATAGACGTGGAAACAGAATTTGAAAGATTAACCGAAGAGAAGAAGTCACTA
This sequence comes from uncultured Dehalococcoidia bacterium, assembly GCA_964435605.1. Classification (GTDB taxonomy): domain Bacteria; phylum Chloroflexota; class Dehalococcoidia; order Lucifugimonadales; family UBA826. The sequence goes on along the minus strand of CAYTAN010000072.1, from coordinate 2,090 downwards.
AACAATTATTTAGAGTCTATATCCAAAAGACTAAGTAACCCAGGGTTCGTCGACAACGCGCCCCCAGAGGTAGTCGAAAAAGAACGTGAGCGACTGGTCAGGTCAAATAACCGAATGGAAAGATTACAAGATATTTTGCAAAAATTTTCTCTGACTAATTAGTCACATATGGCGATGACTGCTAATAGACTTCTGGGTCTACGTGCAGTTCAGCAGCATCAATTTCATGTGGCTCTAGTATTCGCCACAGTTTCTGATAAATCTGAATCCTGAATCTACCAGTATCTACGACGTAAATTTTACCGTCTGAATCCACTTTTATGGAGGTGGGATTGTAAAACCTCTTCTCTTTGTCCAGGTTTACGACGTTGTCCCTAAGTCTTAAAGCATCTGGATTAGTCAGCAATTTCTGAGCGCCTTTGTCAGTCATGGTTGCATCACCTATGAAGGACTCTATAAACATTCCTCTGTGGTTAAACATTAAAACCCTGTGATTCCCTCTATCTACAACGTAGATATCGCCATGTTGATCAACAGCGACGTCACTCGGGCGGCTCAACTGCCCTTCGCCCTCACCGGGCGTACCGATTACCTGTAATAATTCCCCTTTGGCACTGAATCTTTTCACAAGGTCATTGCGCCAATCAGCAACAAGGATGGATTTATCTATTGGATCTAAAGTAATGCCCCAGGGATGATTTAATTGATGATCATCTGAGCCAAATTCCCCCCAACCATCTATGTACGAACCATCACGTGAAAATTTTTGGATTTTGTGACTCTGTGAGCTAGCAATCCATAAGTCACCAGTTTCATCCATTGCGATGCCGGAAGGACCCAATAGTTGTCCGTCATTCACTCCGGATTCTCCCCACCACCCAACAGTATCACCAGACGTGTTAAGCATTAATATTGAGTGAGCATGTTCGTCCGTTGAATATAGAACTCCATTCTCGTCGATTTCACACATAACAGGAGATGGAAATTTTTCACTACCTCTTTTATCAGGAACTCCATCTATTACAGGAAATATAAATTCTCCATACTCATCTTCAATTGTGACTGGAACATATCGATTTCTTGGGTATCCATTAAAATTGTCCCACCTGTTCAAAACATACATCCAACCATCAGAACCGAGGGAAACATCCAAGGGACCGTAGAATCCACCAACTGGCAGTCTTTGCCCAAGACATAATTCATACTTGTGACCCATGCGAAGTAGGGTAGGGTATTCCAATTGTTCCTTGTTGTCTGTTTTGGATCTATCCAGTAGTGTGCTCACAGCTATGTACTCTCCTGATTTAGATGTTGAATACAGATTCGAATTGATCAAACTTACCATTGACGATAGGGATCGGATTAAGCCCCAGCCACTGCTCCAATACGGTCGAATATATCGAACGAAAATCATGGCTGAACTGAAGATCTCCGTTCAGTTGTTTATCTGGAGCGAGAGAGGGGTACTCATCGTAGAACCCGCCTTTTACTCTTTCTCCAATCAGAAAGGTACCACCACCTGAACCATGATCAGTCCCATTACCGTTATCCTTGATCCTTCTACCAAATTCAGAAAAAATCATCATCACCACCTCTTCCGAAGCATCATGTTCCTTCAAATCGTCAAAAAAATCGCGGACTGACCTTGATACATTCTCAAGCAAGGTATTTTGGGTCTGAATTTGCGCACCATGGACATCAAATCCACCAATTTGTGAGTAAAACACTCTGGTTCCAATACCAGACAAATGAACCTGTGCTATCCCTTTCAAACTCTGTGAAAGAGCATCGTCACCATACTCCACGGTAGAACTGTAAGCGGGCGGAGCTGTTTTGAGCATATCCGCTCCCGTTAAAGCATCGATCCCAGTTTGCCCGATATGATCCCAAACCACTGACGCCTCCTCAAACTCCTCAGGTGCGTACATCCTAGTGAAAGCATCAATTGCCTGCCTCTGCTGGCGTCCAGCTAATGAAGTTAACAGCCCATACCCTTCAAGATAGGAAACAGATATCGCAGGTGTCCCTGGCAAATACATTGCTCTTGGAAGGCCGGATCCAAAACTGACTCCTGTGACGACGTTATGCTT
>CAYTAN010000071.1:0-3612 GCA_964435605.1 uncultured Dehalococcoidia bacterium | reverse complement strand
CGTAGGGTGCTGGAACGTCTGGGGCATTTATTCTTAAGACTGGGCCATCTAGATCGTCAAAAGCTGCCTCTTGGATTTCACTAGCTATTGTTCCAGAAAATCCCCCAGTTTTCCAAGTTTCTTCAATTACGGCGGCCCGATTGGTTTTACGAACTGACTCAATGACAGTGTCCATATCTAGAGGACTTAATGTCCGTAAGTCTATGATCTCTGCTGAAATGCCCTTTTCTTCTAAGGTTTTTGCAGCTTCTTCTGCAATTCTTACCATCCCTGAGTATGAAACGATCGTTACATCAGTACCGGGCCTTACTATGTTAGCTTTTCCAAAGGGTATTTCGTAGTAATCGTCAGGTACTTCTCCTCTAACTCTGTAAAGGAGCGAGTGCTCAGCAAATATGACGGGATTATTGTCCTTTCGGGAAGTTCTTAGTAATCCAAGAGCGTCGTATGGATTTGAAGGAACTACTACCCTTAAGCCAGGGACCGAGGCATACCAATTCTCAAAACTTTGAGAGTGGGTTGCCCCCAGTTGTCCCCCTCCTCCTGTGACAGTTCTGATTATCAGAGGTATTTTTAATTGGCCATTGGACATGTAACTAAGTTTTGCAGCGTGATTTACTATTTGGTCTATAGCTACTAAGGTGAAGTTTATTGTCATGACTTCAACGATTGGCCGGAGACCAATCATTGCCGCTCCAACTCCAGCTCCCACAAACACAGACTCAGAGATAGGCGTATCTTTTATTCTGTCGCCACCATATTCTTCCAGAAAGCCTCTCGTTACTGCGTATGCTCCTCCGTATGCACCAATATCTTCACCCATGAGGAATACCCTGTCATCAGTGTCAAGAGCTTCTTTTAGGCCAGCGGCCACAGCGTCACGGAGCATCATTTCTGGCATGTTAACTTGCCTCCGAATCTGCATAGATGTGTGAGTAAAGATCTGACTCGGATGGCTCCGGACTGTTCTCTGCAAATTCCCTAGCTTCTTGTACAGTGGCGTCAACCTGTTCGTCTAACTCGGAGATATCTTCTTGTGACAAGATATTAGATTCTAAGCACAATGCCCTGAATTTATCTATTGGGTCTCGTCCCATTTGTTCTTTGACTTCCTCATTTTCCCTATAATTTGAAGGATCCGCCATAGAATGCCCGTGAAATCTGTATGCCATACATTCTATGAATACTGGCCCGTGGTCTTTTTCCCTTACTTTTTGTATCCCTTCCCCGACGGTTTCAATGACTGCCATTATGTCCATTCCATCTATCTGCACAGCTGGTATGAGATATGGATCTGCAGCCCCATATATATTTGCTCCTCCAGCTCGGGATCTGTTTACATCTGTTCCCATCCCGTAGAGGTTGTTCTCTAGCATAAAAATAACTGGTAATTTCCATAGGGAAGCTAAATTCATAGCTTCATGGAATTCTCCTTCGTTTACGGCTCCGTCCCCAAAAAAACACATGACAACGCTGTCGAGTCCTTTTTGTTTTATTCCCAGGGCCATACCCACAGCTAAAGGTAATTGGCCGCCTACAATGGCATGCCCGCCCATAAAATGTTTCTCTGCATCAAAAAGATGCATAGAACCTCCCTTGCCTCCACTACTCCCCGTGCTTTTACCACAGAGTTCAGCCATCGCCGTTTTTGGGTCCATTCCTCTAGCTAAGGCGTGGCCGTGATCACGATAATGGCTTATCACGTAGTCATCAGTTCGTAGCAAAGGAACTGCTCCAGCAGCTATAGCCTCTTCCCCAATATAGGTATGCAGAAAACCTCTGATCATACCTCTTCTATAGAGGCGTTCACTTTCCTCTTCGAATCTTCGGATTAAAAGCATTTTGCTGTAGAGATCAATAGCCTGTTGCTTTTCCAGGTTTACGGTCACTGTCATATAACTTCTCTGTCCATCTAAATATGTATCGCTTCACCGAAAGTATCAAGAGCCGCTTCTTTCAGTGTTTCAGATATGGTCGGATGCGGATGTACTAGCCAACCAAGTTCGGTCGAGGTTCCTTCTAGCAAGCGTACCATGGATAATTCGCCAAGTAATTCGGTCACTTCGGAACCTATCATATGAGCTCCAACTATTTCTCCGATTTCCTCGTCAACTATTAATTTTATAAGCCCTTCTGTTTCAGCCAGAGCTATGGCTTTTCCACTGGCGGCAAATGGGAATCTCCCTACCTTGATCGACATTCCTTGGTCCTCGGCCTGTGACTCTGTGAGTCCGAAGCTGGCCACTTGCGGCTCGCAGTAAATAGCTTTTGGCATCAAACCATAATCTAATTGGGGCGGGTTCATCCCTCCAATGTATTCCACTGCAGTAACTGCCTGCGCTGAGGCAACATGCGCCAGTAACATTTGGCCGGTCACATCACCTATTGCGTACATACCTGTTACGTTTGTTTCCATGTTGGAGCCGACAGATATAAATCCTTTGTCGGTAACTACGCCTGTGTTTTCCAATCCTATGGCATCTGTGTTGGCTTGAACCCCTACTGCTACCAATACTTTGTCACATTCAACGGATGTGTGGCCTGACGTGGATTCGATGTTGACTGTCGCGGAACCCATAGAAACGTCAATCGACTCTACGCTTGCTCCCAGGATAGATTTGATACCTTTATTGGTAAAATTTTTCAGTAGTTCAGCACTGATTTCTTGATCTTCATTTGGAATCAATCGATCCATCAGCTCTATCAGCACTACTTCCACCCCGTATGAGTTGTATATATGCCCAAACTCAACCCCAGTGGCGCCAGCTCCAATTATGACAATTTTTTCAGGTAAAGTTCTTAGCTCTAAGGCGTCTCGACTGGTTATAACGGTTTCGTGGTCGATTGGCATTGAAGGTAAGGACCTTTGCCTTGCCCCGGTCGCTATGATCATATTGTCTGAGGTTAATGTTCGATTTGACTCACTGACCGTTATCGTGTGTTGATCATTTAGAACAGCACTTCCCTTGATTAATTCGACAGAGTTTTTACGAAGTAGATATTCAACCCCGGTGGTTAAGCGTGAAACTACCTGTCGACTCCTATCGATAGCACTGTTAAAATCCACATTCAAGTTTTCATACTGAATACCGAACGTTTTGGCGTCTTTCACTATGTTCAGAACCTGAGCATTTCTAAGTAGTGATTTGCTTGGTATACAACCCCAATTCAGACAAATGCCACCAACAGAGTCCCGCTCAATTATGGCGGTGTTTAGCCCGAGCTGGGCCGCCCTGATTGCCGCCACATAACCTCCTGGTCCCGCCCCTATTACTACTAAATCGAAATCTGCCAAATGTTTACCCCTGGTGACTGTGGCCCACATTAGCCTCCTCTTTGAAGCAAGAGGCCGATGTGCCCTAATAAATACGTAGGTATTTGAGCAAATATTGTACACTATCTCTGTTGAGCGGAGGCAGTGTTCAGCCTCTACAAGGCGTCTTCATTTTTCTATATGAGTTTTTAGCTTTGTGTGAGTGTCCGTGATAGACAATCCCGAACATCGTTATGTTTCTTGACACTTAAAGTGACTGGAAATAACATGTAAACTCGGTTCACTGCGAGCCGAGGTAGCTCAGTCGGTAGAGCACAGCACTGAAAATGCTGGTGTCG
>CAYTAN010000070.1:0-3642 GCA_964435605.1 uncultured Dehalococcoidia bacterium | reverse complement strand
TAGCCACTTCATTCCATCCTGAACTAACGGATGACACGAGACTACACAAGTTATTTCTCGATATGTCATTGAGCTGAGAGGTTCAATTACCACGTGAACGAATCATTAGCACAGAATTTTTCCCCTGAATATAAAGACTTTAATCAGTTAATTGATGTCCTCCCCGAAAGAGTAAAGATACTTCTGAGCAGAATGGCCAATCTCGAAGAACTCTTGGAGGTTGTGTTAGACCTTGGCCGCCAGCCTGAAATACGATTTCTCGACGTCACAACAATCCTCGATGTAGAAGAAATAACTCAGGAAGATTTGGAATACGCCGTAGAAAAAATAGGGGTATTCGGTACAGATAATAGGGCTGGGATAGAGCGAACTTTGCACCGAATATCTGCAATAAGAAACAGAGCAGGAAAAGTTGTAGGTATTACCTTTCGAGTTGGAAGGGCAGTGTTCGGAACGATACGTGTAATAGAGGATCTTATACTGTCAGGCCGCAGTGTTTTACTACTAGGAAAACCTGGAGTCGGAAAAACGACTATGCTGAGAGAAGTAGCCCGAGTTCTCTCAGATGATGCAAAAAAACGCGTTATTGTTGTGGATACATCGAATGAAATAGCGGGTGACGGAGACATCCCCCATGATGCGATAGGAAGGGCACGACGAATGCAAGTACCCTCCCCTACTCAACAGCATGACGTGATGATAGAAGCAGTAGAAAATCACACCCCCGAAGTAATCATTATTGATGAAATCGGCACTCAACTAGAGGCAAACGCTGCTAGAACGATTGCGGAAAGAGGAGTACAACTAGTAGCGACAGCGCACGGGAATACATTAGAAAATATAATGCAAAACCCTACCTTGTCAGACCTAGTCGGAGGAATACAAACGGTAACGCTGGGAGATATAGAAGCAAAACGCAGAAGAACTCAAAAAACAGTTTTGGAACGTAGCGCACCACCAACTTTTGAAATGCTGGTAGAAATACAAGGTTGGAATTTGGTGACTGTACATACAGACGTCGCAAATACTGTGGACAGGTTGCTTAGAGGCCAGACAATAGGATCAGAAATCCGGGCACTTGAATCAGATGGAAATATAAGGAGACAATCAGTTTGGAGTCAAAACAATGACTCTAAATCAACAGTTGATGGTCTTAGCGCCGACAGTATTGACATTTCAAACGACCTTGATGAAGCTAAGTCACAACAAGTAACAAAAGTGCTCCCATATGGAGTAAACAAAGGTCGAATAGATCAAATTATAAAATCTTCTGGAGCTCCTATAAACCTTGTGTCAGACATGAAATTTGCGGATATTGTTGTTACAACCAAAAATTATCATCGACGCGGGACTCAAGCATTAAAGAATGCAGAGAAAATGGGAAGACCTGTTTTTGTACTCAGAAAGAATACTTCTCATCAAATTGAGCAATTTGTTAGAGCGATTTCAAAGAACAATAATTCAAACACGACAAATCAAACAGGAAGGTCCATCGCCATACTTGATGTTGAAAAAGCAATACACAAAATTACCTCTGGTTCAACTGAGGTGGAATTAAAACCTCAGAACTCCCATTTCAGAAGACTTCAGCACGGTTTAGCCCAAGAATCAGGGATGAACTCTATAAGTGTTGGCGTCGAGCCTGAGAGAAGAGTTGTCGTATCAAGTAACCGCTAATATGTCAACAACCCGAAGAGGCGAGTTAATAGTGGTTGAAGGGATTGAAGGGTCAGGCAAAAGTACCCAGGCGACATTGCTATATAAACACCTACTGAGGGAAAAAATACCTGCAGTACTAGCCAGAGAGCCAGGGAACACCCAGACCGGGGAAACTATAAGAAAGGTGCTACTAGAGGGAGACAACATCCACGGAGTGACCGAACTATTTCTGTTCTCTGCAGCCAGATATGAAATCATAGATAAGGTAATTAAACCGGCACTTGAACTAGGTAAAATAGTGGTATGCGACAGATTTACAGCGTCGACTCTAGCCTACCAAGGATACGGGCGAGGGATCTCGTTAGAACAAATATCATACGTGAACACACTGGCGACACAGGGACTGATACCATCACTTGCGTTTCTACTTGATATATCACCCGAAATATCATTTGAAAGAAAAAAGGGAACTGCGAAAGATCGTATTGAAAGCGAAGATCTAAATTTCCACAAATCCGTGCGACAAGGGTATCTAGATATTGCAAAATCTGATTCTAAACTCTGGACCATTTTAGACGGATATGGCTCAGAAACTGAAGTGAAAGACCAAATATGGCACCAGGTATGTACTCAACTCAGACTTATTGATGACAACTAATCATCATTCAAAATTTTAAATGGTAGGTCCGATACCATCTCTCTCGCTTTTCTTTGGCCTACTAATGAGACAGCGTGCCTAAATCCAGTAACCAAATCTTGATCTCGAGGCTCCTTACTCATATGGGTATCGGAAGCAATCACAACTCTATAATCTGACCTTATTATGGTTTTTGTAAACCGCTCCACTTCTCTTCCAAATCGGCCGTATAAACTACCCGCCGTTACTTGAACGATCACGTCTTGTGAGGCGAATTCCCATAGTAACGATGGGTCTTTAATGAACATGTCCATCCTCTCCGGATGAGCAATCACTGGTACATACTCAGATTCGATCAAGGCCTCAAAATACTTTTTGAAAGGCCCCAGTGAATCAATGTAGGGCATCTCGACTAAAATATATTTGCTCCCATTGATAGTTAAAGCAGATCCATTTTTAATGTCATCCATCAGTTTGAAATCCAAATGGTTTTCCATACCTAGGAGAACCCTAAGATCAAATTTTTTATTCTCCAGATAATTATTTACATTACGTATCTTCTCTTCAAGCCTTGGAAGTAGTTTAAATTCTGAAACATCTTTCCGATGTGGTGTTGCTACAATCAGTGATATGCCCTGTTGTTCACACAAATCAACTATCTCGATTGTCTCTGAGAAGTACGATGGTCCATCATCTACAGATGGGAGTATATGGGAATGAATATCATAGATTCTCATAATTTCAAACAGTAAACTGTATTGTCCTGAAACATTCCGCATATTTTGTGCCGCATTCTGCTCCAGCTCTTGAGGCAACCGCCTCAATCAAGTCATCCATTTGATTTTCTGATTCATTATCTGATAACTGAGACTTGTGCTCTAACAATGCCTTAATTTTGGTATCTAAATGTGCAGAAATATCTACATAACTATCCGGCGCCTCAGATCCCCAAAACATAATAGTTTTCACCTTGTGAGGAGTTAATCCTTCCGCCTCGTGCTCTATATAATGCAATCGATCTCTGGCGTAAGGAAACAATGAGTCAAGGACAACTTGCCCTGCTATTCTGTGATCACGGTGAACGTAAAATTTATGCCTGACAGGATCTGTTACCATGACGACATCAGGTTTGAAGATCCTAATATTTTTAACTACCCTCTCCCTAAATTCAGAGGTATCTTCAAGCTCCCCATCCCCATACCCCAATTGAACCAAATTTTTGATGCCCAACACTTTGCTCGCCTCATCTATCTCTTGACCCCGAATACGTTTAAGTTCATTTGAGGTAATACTAGGATCACTTGACCCTTTGTCGCCATTGGTGCAAAGCAAATATGTGACCTCTG
>CAYTAN010000069.1:0-3672 GCA_964435605.1 uncultured Dehalococcoidia bacterium | reverse complement strand
CCCTTATAGAACAAATTACTTGTCCCATTAGGGGCTTGATGATCGATATTTATAAAATTGTCCATATGCTGCGAACCAGACGTAAAATATAGCCCCTGTAGATCGCACGATCCAGAATCTCCCGCTATTTCAACTTTTAAATCATATCTTCCTAAATTTCCACCTTTAAAAAAAGCTCGCGAGTGAAATTTACCTTCAGCGTGAACAACAGCCCGACCATAACCCACGTCGTAGCAACCTTCCTCTTCATCCATTAGCCGGTAGTGATAAATGCTGGAAGATTTCCCAACATATATTTCGGATACAGAATTATTGAAATTGATCTGGTCGCTACCGCCAACGTAGCTCTCTATGATCGATGCAGAACTATTCTCACCAGCAACAACTAGCACCCTTGGATTAACAATTGTTTCAAGTTTTCCATCACTGTAAAAAATCAAGTTGATAGGTTTTTCTGACTTTGTTCCCTCTGGAATGAATATAACAGCGCCATCAGAAAGTAAAGCTGTGTTAAGCGCAGCGAACCCATCATCACTTATGTCAATATATTGTCCAAGGTGGGAGAAAGTAGGAGAATCTGAAGAACCTTTGCCCATCTCCTCAGCTAGATTAAATATTTTAATTTGTCCATCTTTTTCGTCAGACAATTTGCTCGAAAAATGTCCATTTACAAATACCAAGTTGAGCCAATCATCATCCCAGGGCGCCGCTGATTTGATTGTAGAAGCGTCATCAATTTCGAGTCTATTAGCTATCTTATAGCTGTGTCGAACTATAGGAGCTATATTCGTGTACTTCCATTTCTCGTTCCCTCGCCTAGCTGAGGGTAATCCGATCTTCTCATACGCAACTCTACCTGAGCTACGAATTTGATTTCCGTCTGCAGAAATGTCTTTTGCACTTGAGGCGAACTCTTCAATGTCGACGATGCCAGTCTGCGTCATTCAACTACCTCGGAGCCAATTGATTCCCGTATCCATTCATATCCTTTCTCCTCCAATTCAAAGGCCAATTCACTACCACCTGATTTAACTATCTTCCCATCCACTAAGACATGAACATAATCTGGCTTAATATATTCCAGTATTCTTTGGTAATGAGTAACTAACAAAACAGCATTTTGAGAGTTCTTAAATCTATTAACCCCGTCTGACACAATTCTTAAAGCATCAATGTCTAACCCAGAATCTGTCTCGTCCAATAGAGCAAGTTCAGGGTTTAACAGTGCTAACTGCAACACCTCATTACGTTTTTTTTCACCCCCAGAAAACCCTTCATTAACTGACCTTCTAACCAAATCTTGATCTATTTCAACCTGTTCCCGTTTCTCATCTAAGATTTTGTCAAACTCCCTAACACTCAACTCTTTTTCGCCTTTGTGTTTCCTAAGAGCATCCATGGCTGATTTTAAAAATTGCCACGTTCTCACTCCGGGCAATTCCACTGGATATTGAAAGGCCAAAAAAACCCCTTCCCTTGCACGAATTTCGGGCTCCTGTGTTAATAAACTCGATCCCTTATAAATAATGTCGCCCCCCGTGACCTCATAACCCGGTCTACCAGCGATAACATTGGCCAAAGTACTTTTACCTGAACCATTTGGTCCCATAATGGCATGTACTTCTCCAACTCCTATACTTAGATCAATCCCTTTAAGAATTTCTGTTTCGGCAACAGTAGCCTTCAAATCTTGAATATCTAGTAATTTGCTCATTTAACCAACCGTACCTTCCAAGCTCACTCTCAATAACTGTGAAGCCTCCATTGCAAATTCAAAGGGCAGCTCCTTGAATATCCCTCTACAAAAGCCATTTATGACCATGTAATTCGCTTCTTCTAAATCGATGCCTCTCTGTTGCAAATAAAAAAGCTGATCATCATTTACTTTCGATGTTGTAGCTTCATGTCCCATCTGAGCCGTCGGATTACGAACCTCAATATATGGCACTGTATGAGCCCCGCACTCATCACCAATCAGCAATGAGTCACATTGGGTGAAGTTTCTGGCATTAGAAGCACCTGGAAGAATCGACACTTGCCCTCTATATGTATTCTCAGCCTTCCCAGCCGATATACCTTTTGCAATGATGGTACTTTTTGTATTTTTCCCTACGTGTATCATCTTGGTGCCGGTATCCGCCTGTTGGTAATTATTTACCAAAGCAACTGAATAAAATTCACCTGTCGACCCATCACCTTGCAAAATTACACTAGGATACTTCCACGTTATAGCAGACCCTGTTTCAACTTGAGTCCATGAAATCTTTGAATTTTCCCCTCTAGCGGCCCCTCTTTTAGTCACGAAATTGTAAACACCGCCGTTACCATCTTTGTCTCCTGGATACCAATTTTGGAGAGTAGAATATTTGATTTCAGCGTCCTTCAAGGCGACCAATTCAACCACAGCGGCATGCAATTGGTGAGTCTTTCGCATAGGAGCAGTACACCCCTCAAGATAACTAACGTAACTACCTTCGTCCGCAACTATAAGAGTTCGCTCAAACTGGCCAGAATCTACTTCGTTAATCCTAAAATAAGTCATGAGCTCGATCGGACACTTTACACCGGGGGGAACATAACAAAACGATCCATCACTAAATACAGCAGAGTTCAGAGTAGCGTAAAAGTTATCACTATACGGAACCACAGATCCCAAATATTTTTGAACTAACTCAGGATACTTCTGAACAGCTTCACTTATGGGACAAAATATAACTCCTGCATCTTTCAACATATCTTGGTAGGTAGTCGCGACCGACACACTATCCAAAACAGCATCTACAGCAACTCCTGACAACTTCTTCTGCTCATCCAAAGGTATGCCCAGCTTATCGAAGGCCTCTAACAATTCCGGATCTACTTCGTCTAGACTCTTTGGGCTATCATCTTTGGATTTCGGAGCCGCGTAATAAATGATGTCTTGAAAGTCTATTTCGTCGAATCTAACTTCAGCCCATTTAGGAGCAGAATCCTCACCTTGTTTAGTCCAATGATCGAAAGCTTTTAATCTCCAATCGAGAAGCCATTGGGGCTCATTTTTCTTAGCGGAAATGAATCTAACGATTGACTCGTTTAACCCCTTGGGAGCTACTTCCGACTCAATATCAAATTCAAATCCCCATTTGTATTGCTTATCCTCAACGCCTGTTTGTCGGGAAATGACCTTCTGATCGGCCATATTATTATCTCCTTACATTTTGCTCACTTACGAAAACTACATTACATAACTCAGCCGACTCCCGTCGAAACATCGTAATTTACGTATACCAAGTTCTTGAGTTAATTAGTCAACAATCCATTAAAATATATCATCACGGCTAGAGGTGGGTCAAAGTAACTCAAGATGGAAGACTAACTGATGTTGTGGCAACCTTGGATGCTGTCAGTACTGAATTTGTTTGCCCTGTCACAAGTGGCTTGAAACATGACTGGAAACGAAATCACAACCCACAACTGACCATATCCTGATGACAGTCAACTTTAAACCGTGTGAGTCGAGACGCTCCGAAGCGTGCCCTAAATAAAAGATCACTATTTCTTTGTAATCAAATCCCTAGTATCCAAGTATTTGTACCACCACTTCTCTATGAGAAATCATGTTAGCTTTCTCACCATCTAATTCAACCATAAATATTCTCTGCCACTCGCCCAGTGGCATTTCTCCTTCTATCA
>CAYTAN010000068.1:0-3675 GCA_964435605.1 uncultured Dehalococcoidia bacterium | reverse complement strand
CAGTACTGGGGGAGAAAATCGGATTCCCTGTCATGATCGCCCCTGCCGGAGGGCAGCGACAGCACCACCCTGAAGGCGAGCGGGCGACAGCCCGCGGTGCAGGAATGGCTGACACTCTTTACGCACTTCCGACAGGCTCTGGATACAGTATTGAAGAAGTTGCCGAAGTTGCAACCGGTCCACTTTGGTTTCAGCTTTATCACTCATATGACGACATAACAGAAAATTTGGTAAAAAGAGCTAAGGATGCCGGATACAAAGCGATATGCTTAACGGTAGATACTCCAACGAGTGGAGCCAAGGAAAAAGACCTTAGAAATGAAATGCACAGGACTGAGCATCTATATAACGGCAGCTTGAGGCATAACCCAGAATGGATGAGCCGAAAAGGAGCTCAAGGAGCCAGGGATTTCGCAGACTGGGATGTTTCTGGCTACATGGGGTTAACTTGGGATCGGCTAGATTGGCTCAAATCACTTACAGACCTACCGTTAGTAATAAAAGGTATTCGGACCGTCGCAGATGCAGTCAAATGTGCTGAATATGGCGCTGATGCAATAGTTGTTTCTAATCATGGTGGTAGACAAATAGATCGAACGTTGTCATCCATTGAAACGCTTGCACCGATCTCTGCAGCTGTTGGAGATCGGTTAGAGATCTACCTTGATTCTGGCGTGAGACGAGGCGCGGACGCCTTTATAGCGCTTGCGCTTGGAGCTAGAGGAGTATTCGTAGGAAGGCCTTTATTCTGGGGGTTAGCTTACGACGGAGCTGACGGTGTCAAGCTTATGCTGGACATATTACGGTCCGAATTTGACCGATCATTATCCTATTGCGGTTTTAAAAATATATCCGAAATAACTCGATCTGCCGTTAATGTCCCACTATCCTGGGACTATTAGAAACCCCAAAAATCAAACGGAGAAAACATGGCAGATATACGTGTGCTTAACCCTGTGTCTGAACTGCGGGGACCCGCCCAAACATCAGATCCGGCCCTAAGACCTAACAATCTTGAAGGAAAGAAGGTCGGCTTGGTTTGGAACCGTAAAAGGGGAGGCGATGCTGTGCTTAACAGAGTCGGCTCCAAACTTAAAGAGAAATACCAAAACATTGATCTAACCCTATACGAAGGCGGTATCCCTACTCCTGCAGACGTCCTAGACAAAGTCGCGGCTGAATGTGACGTCGCTATTGGATCATCCTCAGATTGAGGGCAGTGTACGTCGTGGCTTGTCCACGACATGATTTACCTTGAAAGAAAAGGTCTACCAACTGTTTCAATTGCCTCCGCAGGTTTCCAGAAAGACACAGTAGCGACTGCAAAGGCGTTCGGAATGGAAACGGCTCCTTTTGTCACCATTCCATGTGTAATAACTTCAGTTAGCCCTGAGGAATCAACAGCAGAAATTGAAAAACAGATCGACTCAATCATTAATGGCCTAACTAATCCCGACTCATTAACTGTAAATTCAGCAGACGAGGAAGCCCACCGTTCAGGTGGTCCTGATCTAACCTTTGATGGAACCGATGAAATGGATGCCTGGGAGGCTTTCAATACTGAATTCCTAGACAGAGGATGGGGCGATGGATTGCCACTAATACCTCCTACACGAGAGAAGGTCGATAAAATTCTCACAGGAACAACACTGGCTGCAGATGACATCGTTGGACATCTACCCCCTGGCATGGGTATTGCGACAGTGGAGAAAATCGCTATCTCATGCGCTATGGCAGGGTGCGAACCAGACCACCTACCCGTTATTATCGCCGCATGTAGAGCAATTATTAACATGGGCGGAAGAGCCAGGCAATGGCTAATGTCTACTTCACCAGATGCGCCTTTCATACTCGTCAATGGTCCTATAGTTGAACAACTTGGTATCAACTCCAATCAAGCGACGCTCGGTCCGGGCAGACAATCGAGGGTAAACATTATACTTGGAAGAGCCCTAAGGCTCACACTCATGAATGTAGGGCACAATTATCCAGGTGAAATGGATATGGACACCATAGGAGCAGCCGCGAAGTTCAGTTTGTGTGCTGCTGAGTCCCAAGACAACCTTCCCGAATCATGGGAACAATTTCACACCTCCAAAGGTTTCGCCCGGTCATCGTCGACGGTTACCGTGGGTGGAGTAAGAAACCTAATCGACGCAGCAGACCTTAACAATTACCAACCTGAACCGCTACTTAGAGGCATCGCTGGTGCAATTACCGGCAGAGGTGGCTACACGAGCCTCAGATGGTCTGACCCGAACCCGTATGATCCTGAAGGAGGAACAGGGACAATAGTCATTCTAGCTCCTGATCATGCGGAAATATGCGCAAAAGCGGGATGGTCAAAAGAAATGGTTAGGGATTTTTTATGGGCTAATACTAAGGTCACCGCCGCGGCACTTCAAAACAGTTTTAAGGCAAACCCATCATTTATGCTAACCCCGTGGCGTTGGATCCTAGATCTCCCACCAGACCAAGCACAGACAACCGAATTTCCAGGCTTTGAACGACCGGACAAAATAGAACTGATGTCATTTGGAGGCCCTGCAGGAAAAGGTATGGTCATGTTCCTAAATGGGCCAACGCAAACCGTCGAAATAACCGAACGCGCTTAACAAACAGGGTGAAACAAGGAGGGCCTAGTTTAAACTAGGCCCTCTTGTCTTATTAACATTTTATTATTTTAGAGCTGCCTCAATCTTGGATCCCATCTATCCCGCAGCCAATCTCCAATAAAATTGAATGACATGACTGTCAGGAATATCGCCATACCAGGGAAAAACGCAACCCACCATGCCGAACCCAGATAGCTTCTACCATCTGAAACCATTGACCCCCATGAAGGGGTTGGGGGCGGTATTCCGGCCCCTAGGAAGCTAAGAATAGCCTCGGCCAGAATAATACTGCCGACCTGCAGGGTAGTCGCTACCACTATGGTATTTGATACCCCCGGTAGTATATGAGCATAAAGAATCCTAGGAGTTGATGATCCCGCCACTTTCGCGAGAGCCACATAATCCAATTCGCGCAACTGCAACGCCTGGCCACGGACAAGCCGAACAATACCCGGCCAGCTTGCCAAAGCAAGCACAAGAACTATAACTCCAAAATTCTGCCCTAATACGATCACAATAATCAATGCAAGTAATAAATACGGAATCGAAGTTACAATATCCGTGATTCTCATAATAATTTCATCAATAATTCCACCAAAATAACCCGCCATTAAGCCTAAAGTGGTACCTACTATGGTGCCCACAGTGATACTCACAGCCGCGAGCGTGAGTGATATTCTGGCACCGTGAATTATCCGAGTAAGGAGACCTCTTCCCAATGGATCGGCTCCCAGAAGGTACTTATTACCTCCCGTCCTGCAATTGTCAAACGTAGATGTCTCTTTTCTCCCGTCCTCAGCAACCCCACATTCTGCCTTCCAAAAAGGAGCACTCGTACGTGCTCTAAGATCTTGTTTGTCTCTCTCATTAGGGGCAATCAAATCCGCGAAAACTGCACATATGACCACCAAACTCAGAATCACTATTGGAATTACCGGCCACTTACTGGCCTCAACCAAAAAAGCTTTGAATCCTTGTGCGTCTCTTCTCTCAAGGATTTCTGAGACTGTTACTTCATTTGCTGGTGTTGTCATTAATTTCTCAGCTATATCTTATTCTA
>CAYTAN010000067.1:2337-3676 GCA_964435605.1 uncultured Dehalococcoidia bacterium | reverse complement strand
GACCCCGCACACCCCATGCGCGTGCGCTACCAAACTGCGCCACTCCCCGACCGATGCAAAATCATATCACGTCTCTCGTCAGACAGAAATATATTAACTAAAACTATCAGTATTACTTGACCCATGAGAAAGTTATAAGTAATGTGAGACTAGATTAATATGGCAAACTTGAGGTAGTCCAATGATGACAGATATAACCGTTAACCAATCAGCTTCTGAAATCAGAGACCAAATTCGTAACAATAAACTTGTGAGACCGACTGCTGGACTCGCCCCGAGCCACGTTCAGGCAAATTTGGCGATTTTGCCAAGGGAATATGCATTTGACTTCTTATTATTCTGCCAAAGAAATCCCAAACCCTGTCCGATAATTGAGGTTCTGGAACCGGGAGACGTAGAAGTCAAAACGACAGCGCCTAATAGCGATATTCGAACAGACATACCTTTGTATCGTATATATGAGAACGGCATTCTTACGGAAGAAGTAACTGACATAAAAAGCTATTGGAGAAGCGATCTGGTGAGTTTCTTACTAGGTTGCAGCTTCTCATTCGAAACAGCACTTATGAATGCGGGTATCCCATTAAGTCATTACGAAAACGGGACCAACGTTTCTATGTTTGAAACAAACATAGAAACAATACCTGCCGGCAGGTTCTCCGGTCCAATGGTGGTATCTATGAGAGCCATTCCAAAAGACAAAGTTATCAAATCAGTACAAGTTACATCTCGGTTTCCAAGCGTTCATGGATCTCCAATACACATTGGAAGCCCTGATGAACTTGGAATAAAAGATATCTCAAAACCTGACTTTGGAGACCCCACAGAATTCAACGGCAATGAGACACCGGTATTCTGGGCCTGCGGAGTTACTCCTCAGGCAGTCGCTATGGAGTCTAAGCCACCAATTATGATCACTCACGCCCCTGGACATATGTTTATCACAGATATGAAAGATGAAGATTATTCGATTCTGTGAAGAGTTTTTAAAATATGTTAATCGACGACATAATACTGGAGAATGATAAAAGGGGAATATCAGACCTAAGGGGTTTGCTTCACGACGATTTCTGTTTGCAGGCAGCCGACCAAATATTGGCAAAAAATGGTCCGATTGTAATAACAACTGGATTCTATATTCTGAATGCTCAAGCCCCTGAGACTGACGGCCCACCCGGAGCCCTGGCAATTGGTAACGCCTTGATAAAACTGGGCTACGACATTCATTATGTAGCCGATCATCAAACCGTAACTCTATTACGTGATATCTGCCCGCAGGGTTCAAATATAATCGAGTTTCCCATCACTTCACATGAAAACAGCATTGTATTTTGCAAGA
>CAYTAN010000067.1:0-2237 GCA_964435605.1 uncultured Dehalococcoidia bacterium | reverse complement strand
AATATAATCGAGTTTCCCATCACTTCACATGAAAACAGCATTGTATTTTGCAAGAACTTGATTTCCGATATATCCCCTACTCTGCTGATATCGATTGAGCGGTGTGCGTCTGACGCACATGGCCTTTATAGGAACATGAGGGACCTAGATATATCTGACCATACGGCTAAAATCGATCTCTTATTCGAAATGCATAACTTAACCATTGGAATTGGAGATGGTGGAAATGAAATCGGGATGGGAAATGTTCAAGCAGGCATCGAAGATTCAGCCACACTGGTTAACTATCCAGTAACCACCAAAACAACCGAACTCGTCATCAGTAGTGTTTCAAACTGGGGCGGACTCGGCTTGGTTGCGGCCCTATCAATAAGGACAGGACACAACTTACTCCCATCAGAGTTAGAGCACGAAAAATCTATAACTCGTATCGTAGACTTAGGAGCTGTAGATGGCGTATCAGGCTCTAAGGACTATTTGGTCGATGGATTCTCAATACAAGACAATCTCAGAGTATTGAACAAACTAAGTAGATTTGTTGATTCTAAGATATGACGAGTAAATACCGAAATCCCTATCTCCCTAATTAAGAGTCACGCCATTTTTTGGTGGCTTCATTTCATCCCCAGGCCTCAACGTATCAATGCCACGCCTAACCTGATTTAAAACCTCTGCCATCTTCTCCTCTAGCCCAGATAAAACTTCCATGGAATACCTGTCTGCACCCTCTCTCTGCATAGACGCCGTATTTTCTGCGTTGCTAATTATCCCGTAGGCCTTACGTTGAGCCTCTTGAATAATACTTTGCGCTTCGGAAGCGGCACTTAATTTGAGTTCATCGCCCCTAGAATGAGCTTCCTTTAGCACTTCAGACTCTGATACACGCTCCTCATGTTTCACACTAGCGTCACTATTGAGGCTTTGTGCTGTATTTTCAGCTTCAGATCGAATTCTCTCTGCCTCCAAATTAGCTTGATCAATGATACTTTCTTTCTGGGTAATTATGGCCTGCGCTTCCTGTACATCAGATGGCAATCCAGACTTCAATTCTTCAGTTAATAACCTTAGCCTTTCAATTTCCACCATGATCTTACCTCTGAAGCCAGGCACTCTAGTACCAGAATCTCTGAGTCTATCTAATTCATTAACTATTTGGTTTAAATCCATGGTTGCTGCCCTCCAGTTAAAACCTTTTTTTCTATCACTTATAATCTCTCTTTAAGCGCTGCTGCAATATGAGAAGGAACTAAATTGTCAATATTTGCGCCCAACCTGCCAACTTCCTTGATACGGCTTGAATATATGAATTGATGCTCTAAAGCACTCATCATACATACCACATCAATATCAGGTGACAAGTTCCTCCACATCAAAGCCATTTCGAATTCTTGTTCGAAATCAAACCCAGCTCGTAGACCTCTCAATATTGCTTTTGCACCAACCTGTCTCGCCATATCAGGTGCGAGCCCTGTAAAAGGAATCACATCCACGTTTGATATTCCTTTCAAACTATCCCTAAATAAATCCACTCTCTCCTGGGTCGTAAACATCAGATTCTTGTTTGGAGGGGTGTCATACACTCCAATGATCAATTCATCAAATAGCAATGAAGCTCTAGTAGCAACATCAATATGCCCATTATGGGCAGGGTCAAAGCTACCTGGGTAAAATGCCTTGGCCAACTAAACCACCCTATAAATGGATAGCTGCGAGCCTCCATATTGCCGTGTTGAGTCCATTTCTAAATTCCCATATTTATTTTTCAAACGCACCTGAGATCTATGTTCTCCGATCACAATTCCCTCCTGAGCAACATTTGCACCGCTACCCAAGCAACCCATAACTTTTTCCCATTCATCATGTTCAAACGGAGGGTCCAAAAGAACTATATCGAACCTCTCTGTAGATGTATCCAAAAATCGCTGTACCGACGATTTAATGACTACCCCTCTATCCGCTATGCTAAGAGTATTTAAATTCTTCTCTATCAGGTCGCAATTACGCCTCAGTTTCTCAACAAACACAGCCTTTTCCGCGCCTCTACTTAGGGCTTCTATCCCAAGCGCCCCTGTGCAAGCATAAAGATCCAAAAACTTACTATTTTGAACGGATGGTGTACCAATAATGGAAAAAAGAGCCAGTTTAACCTTCTCTGTAGTAGGCCTAATCCCCTTGCCTGGTATAGGAGAATCAATCCTTCGCCCCTTAAATTCTCCTCCGCTGATCCGTAGTGGCAT
>CAYTAN010000066.1:0-3718 GCA_964435605.1 uncultured Dehalococcoidia bacterium | reverse complement strand
GAAAGACCGACAAGTTGAGGTAAATGTATTATTGGTAAGTCTATTTCTCGTTTTCTGGCAGAAGATGCGTTTGGCTGATATCCATCTAAATTCAAGTGACACAGTGGGCATGGGGTCACCATTGCGTCGGCGCCTCTGTCCTTAGCGTCAATGGTATGATTAGCGACCATGTTGACAGAATTTTCTGGATTAATGGTCAAGATCGGAAATCCACAACAAAGAGTTTTTCCTGGGAAGTCGACGACTTCCCCGCCCACTGCTTCTATTACTGCCTCCAAAGCTTCTTTGCGACCGGGATTTTCCTTTAACCCTAAGGCCTTTGAGGGCCTCACAATGTAGCATCCGTAGAACGGAGCTAGCTTTAAGCCGTCCAGTTTCCGAACGATCTTTGATTCAAGGAATTCAATTCCGAGATCTTCAGCGATTATCCAAAGTAGGTGTTTTGGTTCAATTGTTCCTTTGTATTCTAGTCCTTCTTCTTTTAAGTCTTCGTTTATTGAAGCCAAGTATTCTGGGTTTCCGGTGAGCCGCTCATTGGCTTGAGCCATTACTCCTTGGCATGTGCTGCATATAGTCATAAGAGGTAAGCCGGCTTTCTCAGCCATTGCGAAAGTTCTAGCATTCAAAGTGTCGCCTAGTCTTTCGTTTTTTTCTTGTAACACACCAGCTCCGGTGCAAGAAGCTCCTCTTAGTGAATCTTCATCGAGTTCTATTCCAAGTATTTGGCATACTTCCAAAGTGGATGTGTAAAGTTCTGGGCATGCTCCGCGTGCTACACAACCTGGATAAAAAGCGTATCTCATTTTCTACCCTCAACTTTTTCAAAAATTTTTCTTACATTTTCGGCGCCCGGAATGCTTTTGTGGAATATTGGAGGTCTTTTTCCATTCAATTGTGCACGTATCCCTGTTGGAATCAGCGAAATCATCGCTTTGATGTTGAATATTCCAAAGCTTTTTACCGGCAATCTAAGTTCATCGAGCCATCCGCTATGCTCTACGGAGTCTGAGAAGGCGTTGGCATGTCTTGCTCCATTCGTGTTGTTGTGGCCTGCTTCCATGACTTTTTCCCTAAGACTCATTATTCTACCCATTGGGTCTACACCCTTCGGGCAAACTTCTACACATTTCATACAGCGAGTGCAATCCCATACACCTCCAGGTTCATTTAACTGTAGAAGCCTGTTTTCATCTGCGTCATCTCTGGGATCCCTTACAAACCTGTATGATTTCGCTAATGCTGCAGGACCAAGAAAACTGTCGTCGACTTCCAGGACAGTGCAGTCTGACACACATGCGCCGCATAAAATACATGAGACCACACTGGCGAGATGAAGCATGTCTTCGTCAGGTGCTAAATATTCGGCCTCAGGTTCTTGTCCTGCAGGACTGAGCCATGGATCAACCGACTTAACTTTTGACCAAAATGGTTGAAAATCGACAACCAAATCTTTCACAACCGGGAGATTCCCGGCAGGTTCGATTGTAATTGCTGACCCGTCTTTTTTTTGTACATCTATTATTTTAGTGTTGCATGCTAGTCCGGCCTCGCCATTTATTCGCATGGCACATGATCCGCAAATAGCGCTTCTGCATGAGCATCGTAGACTCAAGGTGCCGTCCATTTCCTCCCGAATGTTGATCAAGGCGTCAAGTACGGTTGAGGATGAGTCCATTTCAAGTTGATATTCCTGAAAATGAGGCACGTTTTCTGTCGATTCTGGGTCGAATCTTCTTACACTGAATTTTACTTCCATTGGCCAGATTCCCTTATAGCTTTAATATTGCCTTATTTGAGGTTCCCACTCAGTGATGACCACATCTTGATAAGAAATGTCATGGGCATCGTCGGTTTTGTTAACTAGGATGTGTTTCATCCAATTTGCATCATCCCTGTCCGGCATGTCGGTTCTCGTATGAGCCCCCCTGCTTTCTTTTCTATCTATTGCACTAGCTGCGATAGTTTCGGCACATTCGATCATAAACTCTAATTCGAGAGTGAATAGAAGATTTGTATTAAAGGTTTTGGTTTTATCCGCGACATACACTTTTTCAGCACGTTCTTTGACAGATTGAATTTTGTCGATTCCTTCAGCCATGCTGTTTTCCTCGCGGAACACTCCGAAATGCTCTTTCATGGCAGTACCCATATCAAGCCTTATCTGGCCGAACGATTCTCCCTTTTCATTTTCAAGAAGTTTTTGTATGTTATTTCTGTCGCCGTCTGCAGCACTGTCATTGATATCAATATGGTTAATATTTTTGCTTAGCTCTGAGGCATGAACTCCAGATCGCCTTCCAAATACAAGTGTATCAAGTAAAGAGTTAGCTCCCAGTCGGTTGCCCCCATGAACACTCACGCATGCTACTTCCCCGGCTGCATACAGCCCAGGGACACCTGTTTCTCCATTCACATCGGCTTTCACTCCTCCCATCTGATAGTGCATGCCGGGCATAATTGGAACTGGGTCCGTCACCATATCGACATTTGCAAAATCCATTGCCAATTCCCGTATCTGGGAAAGACGCTCACTAATGTATTTTTCACCGAGGTGACGTAGATCTAACAGAACGCATCCGTCGATTCCTCGTCCCTCGTCAATTTCTGTTTGCTCGCATCGGGACACTACGTCTCTCGAAGCTAATTCTTTGAATTCTGGGGCGTAACGTAGCATGAACCTCTCGTTTTCTGAGTTTAATAGGTAGGCTCCTTCCCCTCTTGCTGCTTCACTTATGAGTACCCCACTGCCTTTTAATGTCGTTGGGTGGTACTGGACCATTTCCATGTCCATTAGGGAAGCTCCTGCTCTATATCCAAGACTCATTCCATCACCAGTGCAAATTAAGGCATTTGTGCTGGGTTCGAATACTCTACCAAGACCGCCTGCTGCCAATATGACCGCTTTTGCTCTCACCACCTCTATTTTTCCTGTTCTTATATCCATCATAACGACGCCGCCGCATCTACCGTCTCTGACGATCAGCGAAAGGACGAACCATTCTTCATATACTCTGGCTCCTGCCTTCATAATCTGCTCGTATAAGACATGCAGTAGAGCTTGCCCTGTGAAGTCAGCAACAAAAAATGTCCTGGCCTGTCTCTGCCCACCAAAGTTCCTTGTGCCTAATCTGCCTTCCTCATCTCGGTTGAAGATTGCCCCCATGTGTTCCATGGCAATCACTTCCTCACCTGCTTCTTGGCACATTATTGAGATCGCATCTTGATCTCCAAGATAGTCACTGCCTTTGATAGTGTCGTAAGCGTGATCTCTCCAGTCGTCACCTCTATCGGTAAGCGCAGCATTAATTCCGCCTTGCGCAGCATTTGAATGGCTTCTGACTGGATGTACTTTGGACACGACAGCTACGTCAACACCTTGTTCTTTAGCAGATAGCGCTGCGCGCATTCCAGCTAAACCCGCTCCAATTATTAAAACGTCATGTTCAAGCATTTAAATTACCTCTAAATCTCTTCCGGAAACGTAAGACGGGAAACAGTAATATTGTTGTCATAATATCTAACTACAAAATATATTCTACACGAGAACTTTCCAGATCAAATTTTCCGTTGATATTTTGTCAGTAGGCGATTTATATCTTTCGTTGACCATCAAGGTTCCGAAATGGTAAAATGGCTGCTTCCTGACGATTAAAAATTGAATACAAATGCGGTGAAAGAGAGTAGTAGCTGTAAATCTAAGGTAGAGAGAGTTGTATGT
>CAYTAN010000065.1:0-3755 GCA_964435605.1 uncultured Dehalococcoidia bacterium | reverse complement strand
GAAACTCATTAGCAGGCATTATATTTAAGGTCTTTTCATCAGCCAGAAACCTATCAGTGTAAAATTGTGCTATCTGCGCCGGAGTTTTTCCCTCAGCAATTGCTGCAGCAATCACCTTGTCTTCACCTTGTTCTAAAACTTCCTGACGCATGTGGCCGACGTCCGTTATATTTTTGATATGAACTACTTCGTTTCCCAACTTGATAAGGGCTCGTCTTATCCAATCGGCCATCAAATATGACCTCAGATTCCCAATATGCGCATCCCTATACACCGTGGGGCCACATGTGTACATGCTGTATTTCCCTTCCACATTTGGTATTACAGTAACTTTTTCTCTAGAGAGCGTGTCATACATTCTCAACATGAAAACCTCCGTTCAAGTTGGATTCTTCTAATCGAGTTGCAAAACTCTGAGCATATTGGTTGATCCAGGAACACCTAACGGAGTTCCTGCCACAAGAACTACGGTCCCTTTATTGTCATTATCCAAAAATTCCTCCGACTCTCGTTGACCTATCGAGAAAAAATCCTCTACGCTTTCTAGGCCGGTAACAATAACCGGAACTACACCCCATCTCAATGTCAACCTCCTCTGGATATCCTCCCATTCAGTTAAAGCCAATATTTTTGCCCTAGGTCGATATCTAGATACCCGCCCAGCAGATCTGCCGGATTCAGTAAAAGCCACTATCAAGGATGAATCAAGTTGATTTGATGTTTGGCATGCTGCAAACCCAATAGCATCATCAGTTTTATTTTCTAAATTAACCGCGCGTTCCCGCATCATAGAATCATAAGGAAGAGCTTTTTCCGCCTCCAGTGCCGTTGCCGCCATCACACTTACCGCTGCTACAGGAAATTTCCCAACCGAAGTTTCTCCAGAAAGCATAATTGCGTCCGATCCATCGAACACCGCATTAGCAACATCTGTGACCTCTGCCCGAGTCGGAGATGATGACTCTATCATCGATTCAAGCATCTGGGTCGCTGTGATTACAGGTTTACCTGCAGCGTTGCTCCTTCTTATTAAATCTTTTTGTATTACAGGCACTAAAGGCAGCGGAACCTCAACACCCATGTCTCCTCTGGCGACCATCAATGCATCACTTGCGTCCACAACCTCACTTAGATTCTCTATTGCTTCGGCCCGCTCCACCTTCGAAATTATCATCGGGTCTTTCATACCACTTTCTCTAAGTATGGATCTTGCCTTCCATATTTCTTCCCGCCTAGTTACGTTTGATAAAGCAACAAAGTCCGCATTGTACTGGGCAGCGAACTTCAAACACTCTATAGCTTTAGCATCGGGGAATTCTTGCGAAGGAGACCTTCCAGGCGTAACGACACCTCTTCTTTCCGTTAAACGGCCCCCTCGTATAACCTTGCAGGTAACATCCATTTCTTCAATGCTAACGGCCATAAGCTCAATATTACCGTCATCCACGAGTATGGCCCCATCAGGAGTGGCGTCTAGATGAATACCCGGGGGAGAGACACTAACCCTTTCTGATGAACCAATGACGTCCTTACTGGTGAGGACAATATGTTCACCATCTTGTAATTGAACCGCACCGGGAGCTAGGGGCCCTGTCCGATACTTTGCACCAGGTACATCAACCATAATGCCTACAGGAATTCCCAATTCTGAAGAAACCTTCCTTACTCGTTTCAAAACAGAAATATGAGTTTGAAGATCTCCATGAGACATATTTAGTCTTGCAACGCTCATTCCTGCTTTAATTAAAGCTTCAAGTTGGGATTCGCTATCGGAAGCCGGTCCCAATGTACAAACTATTTTAGTTTTGGGAAATTTCTGCCTTAGAGAATTATTCAAATGCAAACTCGCTTGCTCAACTAACCTTCCTTCAATCGGTGGGGCCAACCCAAGTTTACACAACTAACCTCCCACGCTCCAGTCATTAATTTTCAATCATCTCACTGAAACGGTATGCTGAGGCTGTCATGTACCGATAAATCTGTATATTATTGGGTAAAAGTTGACCATGAGAACAACGGAGGTCTACGCTCAATCATGGATAATTCCTCAAATCTTTTTCAGCTCCAATCTTTGGATACTACGATAAGTAACGCCGCAATACGGCTGAAAAAAATAAATGCTCAGTTAAGTGACACGAGTTCATTGGACAAAAGTTTAAGTGTTCTAGAAGCCATAAAGGATGGACACGACAAAGCCAAAGGTCTTCAGAGAAAAACAGAACGGGAGACTCAGAGATTGGAAGAAAGAAAATCTCAAATTAGTAAAAAAATATATAGTGGTGAAATCACAAATCCCCGTGAACTATCGGCATTTGAAGATGAAATAGCAAACTTAAGTGACCAGATAGAAAATTCAGAAGATATGCTTCTTCTTCAAATGGAAGAGTCGGACAAATATGATGAAGGTTTACAAAAGGCTTCGTCCAAACATGAGGATGCCAAGAATCAACACGAAATCCTTAGCCACAAACTTCAAGCAG
The DNA here is from genome assembly GCA_964435605.1 of uncultured Dehalococcoidia bacterium. Lineage (GTDB taxonomy): Bacteria > Chloroflexota > Dehalococcoidia > Lucifugimonadales > UBA826. The sequence continues at coordinate 1,275 of CAYTAN010000065.1, read as the reverse complement.
AAAGAGAACAATTACTTGCTCTCATTGAACGGGACACTCCAGTCAGGGACACAGCGAGAACTCTGTTGTCTTCTGAGACTCTGAGAATATACGACAGCATCAGAAAAAGCAGGGAAGGCATAGCTGTCTCATCAGTTGAAAGCAACAGGTGTTCCACCTGCAGAATAAACGTGCCGCTTCAGATCATTCAAAAACTTAAGTCAACGTCTGAATTCGTATATTGCAATTCATGTAGAAGAATCTTATTGATGAGTACCTAGGCATGCGAATTATAGGGTTCTGTCGCCCATTACCTAACGAAGATAACGAAAATTGGAACGAAGCAGATTTTACCGCGAGCTTATCTAACTTTGCAGAAAATGAACGCCATGTAATTCATTCAATATATTTTGACGACGGTGCAAATGAAGAGGGACATGACGGATTTAAAGAACTTCTCTCACACATAAAATCTTCGAAATCAGCTTTCCTAATAGCAGTACCTGACAGCCGGCATCTTGTCAGAGAGTTAGAAGATGCTGCCAGAGTAGCCATAGAAGTAAACTCCCTAAAATCTGACCTAATCTGTCTTGACGAAGAATATCCAGATTTTCTACAAAACTCTGCAGCTTATATTCCAGCTCCCGGGGTTTCAATTCAAAAAAGCAATAACATCCGGGCCGCAATGAAAAAACGTGCAATTACTGGAAAATCGTTAGGAAAGCCACCTTACGGATATGCGATAGATCATTCTGGAAAATTTGTGCCAAATATTAGTGAAGCGAAAATTGTCCAAGAAATTTTCCGGCTGTACGTTGATGACGACTTCGGACTTCGTAGAATTGCTCAAACATTAAATAGCCAGGAAATAAGATCTAGATCCGGCAAAGATTGGAACATAATAACGCTTAGAGACATTTTGAAAAACACTAATTGTATCGGCACCTATTCAAGATTTGGGCTAAGACTGACAAATAATCACGAACCAATAATTCAGTCTAATTTGTTCCGGCAGGCGCAGGATAAAACTCGATCAAGAAGAAAATATAGGAGTTTCATCAAAAGCGAACCCTACCTTCTTTCCGGATTATGCAGGTGTGGGTATTGTGGTAATTCGATGGTTGGTGTCTCCACCAAACAAAGCTGGCAATCCTTGTCAGGAGTTAAATCTGTCAATCATTACAGATACTACAAGTGCCAATCCAAGAACAATCAGGAAATATGTGGATACCACACTTGGGCCTCAGCAAAACTTGAGACCAAGGTTTTTGACACTATAAAAGAACAATCCTTTTC
>CAYTAN010000064.1:0-3842 GCA_964435605.1 uncultured Dehalococcoidia bacterium | reverse complement strand
GCTTCCTCCATGACTTCCCTAGCCACTGCTTCCTCAATTGATTCGCCTTGGTCTACGAATCCCGCCAAAGCTGAATAAGTGTTTGTGTTTTGCAGTCTCCCACGTGATTGTCCTAACAGGCATCGATCTCCGTCATGGACAACTACGATTATGACAGGGTCAGTTCTGGGAAAATGGTCTGAGCCACAGTTGGTGCATTTTCTCGCTTGCCCGCCTCGTTTCATTTGGTTTTCTGATCCGCATACTGAGCAAAATTTATATTTTTTATGCCATAGCATTTGCATTCTAGCCTGTGCTGCTATCCCAGATTCAATGTCGCTTAGTATTTCACCACATGTTCGAACGTCCACGAATTTTAGGTGAGAATCCGCTGCCAGAGATTTGTCTGAGTATTCTTTATTGGACACTTCGATAGCATACCGATATCTGTTTTTATAAATCCCTAGAAAGATTGGTTCTTCTGAGATACCCCTAACGTTGAGTAGCGTTTGGTCAACCCATTCCAGCGAAGGTTCAGCATCAGTATTTATGAGTAAATTTAGGTCTCGCATTGGTACAAATAGTGAGGAAGGGTCTTTTGACATTCTAGTTAGGTGTGCTTCGTCTCGCCTTTCTTTTTCTCCTCGATTTAAGGGGTTTTGAGAAAAAACATGTCCGTATCCTTGAACGTTCATTCGACACTCCTCGGGGTATTTTCTTTGCACCAGTATATTTATTTATCCGGCTGGTAGCCCATTTCAGCTCAAGAATTATTTGCGTTGATTGACACTTATTGCCTATCAGATCAGAATGGCTATACACACTCATTGTACAGGAGATATTTAATGATTTATGAAACTAGAATCTATGAAACCCACCCTGGGCGGCTCCCTGCTTTAAACGAAAGATTTAGGAGTCATACCATGAGGATTTTCGAAAAACATGGGATAAAAAATATTGGATACTGGACTTCGGAAGTAGGTGAGTTTAGTGATAGGCTCACTTATATTATTGCCTTTGATGACCAAGGTCATCGTGAAAAAGCGTGGGAGGCTTTCAGAAATGATCCGGAATGGAACAAAGTTAGAAGTGCTTCTGAGGCAGATGGGCCTATAGTTAAAAGAGTGTTTAATAATTTATTGGCTCCTACAGATTATTCACCACTACAGTAAAAGTACCTATTTCCTATTTGCTTTCGTTTAATTTGCTTTCATGATACCGAGGGGATGGATTTCGTCTCTGAAATTCGCAGATTTCAGAATATTGTCTTTTGCCACCGTGTTTCATTCGGTTGGGTTTGGTATGGACAATGTAGTTCTGGGTTGGCTGGTTTTCGAACTGACTGATTCCCCTTTTATGGTCGGACTTGCCAGCGCATTAAGAATGATACCGCTTTTTCTATTGGGTATTTTTTCGGGTGTGCTGGCTGACAGCAACGATAGGCGACTATATCTTAAAGCGGCGACATTTGGTGGTGGCATGACGATGACGTTGCTTGGGATTGTTCTGATTTTAGGATTTGTGAATGTATGGTTTGTGATTGGTTTGTATATGATTGGAGGTATTACTTTTGCTTTCTTATTAACTCTTAGGCAGGCATACACTTACGATATTGTAGGGCCAGATAATGCCTTGTCAGGGCTGTCAATACTGCAAATGTCTTCACAAGTGGGTGCGGTGTTGGGAGCTCTTATTTCAGGGGTTTTAATCTCCGAATTTGGTTCAGGATGGTTATTCGTAATCATCGGATTTTTTTACTTTGGGTCAGTCATGATTTTATTGGGGGCTAAAGAATCCGGCAATTCTGCGCCTGTATCTCAAAGGCTGAACAATACTTTCTTGGGCAATCTTAAAGTGTATATAAATTTAATACGCAACTATCCTGTTCTTCTAGCTTTGATGGTATTAGCTGCAGCAACTGAAATATTTGGGTTTAGTCATATGAGTCTTATTCCAGTTTTTAGTAAGGATGTTCTCGGACTAGGAGCTGTTGGTTTGGGAGTTTTGACAGGTATCAGGCAAGTCGGAGGTATGTTTGGATTAACCTCCTTAGCCATTTTAGGAGACATTACATATAAAGGATATTTGATGTTTGGAATTATGATATTTTTCGGTTTAACACAGATGGGGATGTATGGGACCGATAATATGTATGTTGCAGCCGCGGTTATATTCTTGATTAATGGTTGTGCGATGGCTGTTGATGTTATTTTTAAAACTTTGATGCAACTGAACGTGCCCAATGAGCAAAGAGGTTCAGCAATGGGGTCATGGGTATTCTGCATAGGAACAGGGCCAGTAGGGCATGTTGGGATTGGATCAGTTGCGGGAAAATACGGAGCTTCTATAGCATTTCTAGTTAACGGGACTATATTATCTTCAATAGGAATATTGACGTTGGTGTCTACCCCGTTTGTTCGTAGACTAAAATAAGAGCCTATCAGCTACAATATTAATCCCATGGGACTCTCTAGAAGTCCTTTTACCTGTATTAGGAATTCGGCTCCTTCTGCCCCGTCTACTATCCTGTGGTCTGCGGACAATGTTGCTGTCATTATTTGCCCGATAGTGATTTCGCCATCTTTCACTACTGGTTTTTGCGACACAGTTCCGACCGCTAGGACTGCGCTTTGGGGGGGATGAATTATAGCTACAAAACTGGACACATCGTACATGCCTAAATTGCTTATGGCAAAGGTCCCTCCTGTATATTCTTGAGGGCTGAGTGTGCCATTAGATGACCTTTTAGCAAGGTCTTTAACCATTTCGGAGATTTGTTTGAGAGACTTATCACCGCAATCAAGGATGGCAGGCACAATTAATCCTTCTTCTTCGGCTATAGCTACAGCTATATTGATTGACTCATTTTCTTGTATTCCATCTTCCTCGTAGTATGAATTGAACTTGGGATATTTTTTTAGGGCTTCTATGCTGGCCTTAATGATCAAATCGTTTACCGTTACTCTAACCCCTTGATCAGATAGTTGGTCATTAACCTGTTTTCTAAGAGCCATTGCCTTACTCATATCTATTTCAGCTGATACGTAGAAATGAGGTTTCTCTGTTTTACTTCTCACAGTCACCCTTGCGATCTGTTGTCTCATCCTGCTCAATGGGATTTTGCCACCTGTGGGTGTTGACGATGACGAATCGATCTCAGATTCTGGTTTTGTTTGATGAATTACGGTGTCTGTTCGGTCTTCAGTGCTTTGAATATCACCGCTAGGTTCAAATGTTTCAACGTCTCTTTTGGTTATTCTTCCCCCAGGGCCTGAACCAACCACCTCTGAGAGACTAATCCCCATTTCGTCTGCAATGCGCCGTGCGATCGGTGTGGCTATCACTCGGGTTCCCGTTTTGGCAGGTTCTGGTTCAGAAACCGGTGATTGTTGTGGTGTAGGAATTTCTATTTCGTTTAGTTGTTCCGGTTCCTCGATCGGATCAACCGTATTGACGGTAATTGGGACTGCATTTTCGCCAGCATTGCCTACTACTGCGATGGTTTCACCAACAGGAACAACAGTGCCTTCTGGGGCTATAATACTGATTAAGACCCCCTCAGATTCCGATTCGAACTCAACTACAGCTTTGTCTGTCTCGATCTCTGCGACTGCTTCGTTTTTTTGAACCGTAGCCCCTTCTTCTTTTAGCCACCTGACGACAGTTCCTTCTTCCATGTCATAGCCCATCTGGGGCATTTTGAGTTCTGTGGCCATGCTAATGCTCCTAAGTTAAAGACCGAAATTGTATGTGATGCTATCTACCAACCAGTCCGCACTTGGAATCATAGCTTGTTCAATGTTACGTGCGTAGGGTGCTGGAACGTCTGGGGCATTTATTCTTAAGACTGGGCCATCTAGATC
>CAYTAN010000063.1:0-3858 GCA_964435605.1 uncultured Dehalococcoidia bacterium | reverse complement strand
AAATTTATGCATGTTGTCCATACACATTCATGAATAAAAATACATAAACATCAAAAAATTGCTATTGGATTCACAGGTGACCCAGTTGTATTTGTTAGTTTCAATGGAGCAATATTAATCAAAAATTCAAACCTGCCCAACTTATGACAAGTATCAGATAAATCCTCGAGATTGGCATTATCCAAAATCCACAATCCCATCGCCACAATACCAACCTGGTGGATTGGCTGGATTACGTTAGGGTAAGGAGGAGGCATAACATCATTGCCCGTGTCGGTACCCAGCATTGATATCTTTCGATCATGAAATAATGGAAGGCATGCAGCATGACAAGCAGTGGAACCCACAGACCGAAAATCCACGGGACCTTCAACTTCTCTCCGATGTAATTGACCAGTCCTTATGAGAAGAACATCACCTTCTTCTATCTTGAATCCGTATTTTTCCTCAGCGGCCAAAATATCGTCCGGCATGACTCCCTCACCTCGCTCTAACCATTCAACTCCGCGGAGCCTAGGTACATCTACTAACACTCCTTTCGAAACTATTCCTTCCCCTGCAATTTCAATAGATTCGGCTGTCGCTCCAAGATTAGTCGAGACAAGGTGAGCTGGCTGCCCGTTATACATTTTGCCTTCCCAGAAAAAGTGAGCCAAACTATCGACATGAGTAACTGTATAACCATGAAAAACCATACCAATGTAATCAGTGGCTGCTTGAGTCACCCTGCTCGTTACCTTATCCCCGCTTGCCCACCCTTCACCACTCTCTACCATGTAATGAACAGCGGGACCAGTAGCATCAACTGTCGGCTCAAACACCAGCGGCCTGGCACAAGAAACCGTTTCTCCACTTCTCACCAAGTTGATCGCATTTTTTGTAATATCACTAGTGAGAAAATTCAACGTACCCTTCTGATCTTCATCTCCCCAGCGACCCCAGTTACTCAGACTATTAAAATACTCCAACACTTCCGCTTCTGATGGTATCTTTGACATAAATCCCCCTCTATTCCATCTATCACTCTTTAAAATCGAGCCTTTAGGATTACTTTATCTATTAAGTTGGCCATATAATACGCCGATATGCATAAATATTCGCAGCTACCCATATGTTAGATAAAATTACTTCCAACCGATTCCTCGCCGCTCTTGAGTTCAGAGACTACAGAGTGCTTTGGACCGCAAACATTTGTGCCGGAGCCGCATCTTGGGCTCTTATAGTTACTCGGGGCTGGATGGTATGGGATATGTCCGAATCGTCACTATATGTGGGACTCGTCACGTTCCTAGCCATGATACCAAGAGTCTTAATACCACCTTTTACCGGATACTTAGCTGACCGTTTCGAAAGAAGAAAGGTGATGGCTATAATGTTTGGTTTAAATCTGGGATACACGGTCTTCCTCGCAGGACTGATATTTTCTGGATTAACTGAAATGTGGCATTTAATGATCTTGGCGTTTTTCGATGGATCCGCCAGGGCAGCACAAATGCCAGTTGGACAGGCCATAGTCCCAAACCTTGTACCCAAAAATCGTCTGTTAAACGCTGTGGCTCTAGGTCAAGCCACTCAGCATGGAGCAAGACTCGTAGGGCCTCTAGCTATACTTCCATTCCTAACATGGGCAGGTATTGAATGGGCTGTTCTGTGCTGTTCAATTTTTTACGTGATAAGCCTAATACAAACCCTCAGGATTAATACTGTCAGCAGAGGAGTGATAGACCAGAGTAAAGGATTTATTTCCAATTTCACCGAAGGAATACCCTATGTGTACAAACATCCACAGTTGGTCATGATAGTTATGATGGCTTTTTTTCATTGTGGGTTAACTATGTCATTTGAAGCTGTTTTACCAGTACTATCAGTTAATAGGTTTAATGCCTCTGCAGGAGGGGATTTCAGTCTTTTGATGATGTGCATTGGAGCCGGAGCGCTGGTAAGCGTTATTTTTTTATCGGGCATCACCAGTGAATCAACGAAAGGAAAGATGTTTCTAAACTTGGGAGTTATGAGTGGAGTGGCACCAATCATTCTAGCTTTCTCCCCAAATATGCTATTTGCACTGCTAGCAGCCTGTCTAATGGGAGCTTCTCAAGCTGGGTTCATGACGTTAACACACACAATGATCCAGATGATCACGGAAGATGGGGTTAGGGGAAGAGTCGGTGCCGTCTATTCTGTCCACATAGGTGCCATCATGGCCTCAATGAATTTAGCTAATGGAGCCATGTCAGACTTGAATTTTCTCCAAGTGGACCTGATCGGTGGGCTAAGAACACTATTACCGTCAGATACCATGTTGCTTGCAGGAGGTCTGATTTTCATAGCGGCCATGTTCGCGAGTTGGTTTATCAGTACCTTGAGACTGATATACACCACTGGTATACCAATTCTGGAAGCACCCAGTGATTGACACAAATAAAAACCGTGGCCTGAATACGAAGCTAGATAGACTGCAGGCCCAGCCTATTCGCCAATGACAAAGCCTGGTCAAACTTTGTGAACACCGGGCCTACCAATTCACATTTCTTTGATGCTGCTGCGACAGCAAATTTACAAGTATTTTTTAAATCCCAGCCTTGGCTAAGGCCGTACATCATACCCGCTGACAGAACAGCACCTGCACCGTTCGCGTCCACAACGCGAACGCTTGGTGGCTTAACAATAAAAGAATCAACCCCATCAGATACAGAACACCCATTTGCAGCCCCGGTTACTACTGCCACCGACACCCCCTTACTTATTAGTAATTCTGAAATGCTTTGCATAGAACTCATACCATCAAGTTCACTTGAATTCGCCTGAACACACGTAGCATACTCAGAGGCCACAGACAGTATTTCAGAATCATCAAACCTATCCTCTATGTTAAAAAACACTGAGACACCATTGGACCTTGCATCTTTTATAGCTGGCAAAATATATGGCAGATCATACCAGTCAAAATAGCAATGATTTGTCCTAGTAATTATTTTGGTAGAAGCTTCGAATAACGTCCTGAGGACGTCGTCTCTACGATCCCAAATATATGTCCGACCGCCTGATGAATCAGATATAACAATCTCATATGGTGTTCGAAGTGACTTATCTAGTAAAAAATCCCCGACCAATCCGGCATCTTCTAATTCAGTCTGCAAATTACGGCCCGCCACGTCCTCTCCAAATTTATTGCAAATTAATCCGGCTTTAAGACCCCAATTCGCTAAATTCATTGCTACTATAGCGGCATCATCTGAGACAAAATCTGCGCGTGAGTTCCATTTAGATCCTGTGTTCCATTTCGGAATCTTGTCCACCACATATACCTCTGCCGGGGTAACCATACCCACGCAAACTACATCTAAATCCGCACTCTCTAATTCCATACAGACACCACAGACAGTTTCCTTTCAATCGCTAATTTCAAAAATAGTCAGATAAAATCAGTCAAGAAAACCAATTCACTTATCCTGATAATAATTCATAACTATACGACCAAATATGTATTTGATATGAAAAAGTCAGGGTATATAAATAATAATACGAATAATGTCTGTCCCAGACAAAACCCATTTTAGTGCCCATAAAGGCAGGCATAAAGGTAATAAATATGATCTGGTCCAATACTATTGACAGGCTAAGTGAGAATGTCCACCAAATCCACCTTGGGGGCACTTCCGTAACGGTGCTTCAAACAATTGAAGGCCTCATATTATTTGACTCTGGATTCAAATGGAACGGGAACGCTTTGGAAAAAAGCATAGGAAGTCTCGGTTTCTCAATTAATGATATAAGCCATCTGTTAATGACTCACTACCACCCTGACCACAGTGGCGGACTTCACTCCCTTGTAAACAAAGGAGTCTCAAAAATATA
>CAYTAN010000062.1:0-3983 GCA_964435605.1 uncultured Dehalococcoidia bacterium | reverse complement strand
CCAATGACCTCTGCGATGTCAACGCAGCGCTCTAAACCACTGAGCTAACCGCCCTTGCCAGACTAGGAGTGATATACCAGTCTAGCCATTAACCCATGACGGGTCAACGAAAATATCATGGGTCTAGTGTTCCATCACCGTGCCACCATTCTGATTAATCGATTGACCATGTATCCAGGATGCAGCCTCCGTGCACAAATAAGCACAGAAATCTCCAACCTCATCGTCGGTACCATTTCGCCCTATCGGAGTGTTAGTAGCCATGTTATCCCAGACATCACCTCTACCCAATATATCCATACGGTGAGTATCAACAGCACCAGGACATACAGCGTTAACGTTAATACTATGTGGTCCTAATTCTCTTGCCATTGATTGAGTCATTCCAACAATGGCAAAGTTAGCGCCATTATAAGCAAGAGTGTTAGCAGATCCCCGTTTGCCGGCTGTAGAAGATATATTCACTATTTTCCCACCCTCACCTTGATCTATCATGGGTTTTATCGAAGCCTTCGTACAGAGAAAAGTGCCAGTAACTTTGATATCCATTACTTTTTGAAATATATCTTCATCTAGATCAGATATTGGAACTCTGTCGACACCTCGTGCAAACGCAGCATTATTGATCAATATGTCCACTCTGCCTAACTCTTCGAGGGTTTTGTCTACCATTGTTTGCACAGCTTGTCTGTCCGTTACATCTACTACCATAGGCAAAGCCCTGGTACCAATTTCTCTTACTTGGTCAGCCACGCTGTGAATATCTCTCCATCCGATTGATTTCTCGTCCTCTGGAAAGCTATCTGGGCTCCTTCCAGTACCTGTCACTACAACGTCTGCTCCCAATCGAGCCAAGGCCACCGCGGCGGCTCTTCCGATCCCCCGTAAACGGCCTGCTCCAGTGACTATTGCTACTTTTCCGTCGAGTTCTCCCATTGTATTTCACCCCATTTTTTATTTTATGTTTTGTGAGTATATAGTAGCCATAATACGTGTGCTATTTTTATATCACCCTACATCTATCAAATGATTCTCAATCCAAGACTTTACTTTGAATCTAACATCTCTTGAAGTTTCCGTGAGCCTATGGCCTGTAGCTGGCATCAATACAAGCTCTTTAGGCTCCTCAGCCCAGTCATAAATCATTTCCGAACAGCTATGAGCTAGTACCGAGTCTTCATCACCATGTATGAGAAGCAATGGCCTAGGTGAAACATCCCCAACATTGTGTGATCCTGCCGTCTGACTCGACAAAGCTATCACTCCTTTTACCTGCTCACTAAACGGAGCAGCAGATATAACCACGGCTCCCCCGAATGAATGCCCAACCAATAAAATATCGTCATGGCCAGTTCCGGTTAAGAAAGAAACCGCTGCAAGCGTATCCATCACGCTCTCAGTAAGGTCTCCAGGGTATCTGTAATCAACTCTGAGTGATGTTATTTTAGGAGATAGCTCATCGCCCAACAATTTGTACATATAATCTGCAGGACCGTCCAATCCACCAGATGCTCCACATACCCATACAACCGCCTTTGAGGTTGGCTGTTGCGGGTCATGATGGATCAGAGTTTTGACTATTCCTCTTGTAGTCTTAATCAACAATCCTCTGCCAACCTGTCCTTCTTCTACTTCCCATTCAGATAGTCCTACAATCCCTATAGATATCTCTGCCTCTTCGGACATGGCCTACCCTTTTATATACATGGCCGATTAGTATGCCATTCGGTAGCCTGTTCAAATGCGTAAGCTGCATTAAATAACTTTTGTTCCTGTAAAGCACCTGCCATGAATTGAAATCCCACCGGCAATCCGTCCACATGTCTAGTTGGAACCGATATACCTGGTATACCTGCTATATTTGCGGGTATTGTAAAAACATCATTCAAGTACATTTGGATAGGATCATCCATTTTATCCCCGATTTTGAAGGCAGTCGTTGGCGCGGTAGGCATAGCAAGAACATCAAATTTTTTAAACGCTTCATTAAATTCATGCCTAATCAAAGTACGTACCTTCTGAGCTTTTAGATAATACGCATCGTAATAGCCCGAAGACAAAGCATAAGTACCTAGCATTATCCGCCTTTTAACCTCATCACCAAATCCATGAGCTCTAGTGGCCTCTAGAGCCTCTACCATGTCGGAAGCAGCTTTATCTGAATATCCATATTTCACCCCGTCGTATCGGGAAAGATTAGCAGAGGCTTCTGATGGGGCTATTATGTAATAAACAGCTAGTGCATAGGGGGTATGAGGAAGGGAAGTACTCTGTACATCTGCACCTAAATCCTTCAATACTTCTATCGATTCCTTCACTGAAGCCTGCACTGTAGGATCGATCGCATCTGAGAAGTATTCTGACGGTATGCCAACTTTCATACCTCTTATATCACCGTCCATATGATCCACATAATTAGGAATTTCTGAATCAATAGAAGTAGAATCACGATTGTCAAAACCTGCTATAGAACTCAGAACAAGGGCATTATCATAAACGTTTTTGGTTATAGGTCCTATTTGGTCTAGTGAGCTGGCAAATGCTATTAGCCCAAAACGGCTTACCAATCCATAGGTGGGTTTCATCCCTACGACTCCGCAAAAAGAAGCTGGCTGTCGAATGCTACCACCCGTGTCTGAACCTAGAGAGAACAGACATTCAGAAGCCGAAACTGCTGCCGCGGGACCACCACTCGACCCCCCTGGGACTCTTTCCAAATCCCATGGGTTTTTAGTCACATGAATATGGGAGTTTTCTGTGGATGACCCCATCGCAAATTCATCCAAATTCCCCTTACCAAGAAGCACAGCCCCATATTCCTTAAGCTTTTCTGACACATAAGAGTCATAAGGCGGCACAAAATCTTCTAACATCTTTGAAGAACAGGTCGTAGTAATTCCTGCCGTGCAAATATTATCTTTCAATTGCATCGGAATACCTGTGAGCGAATTCTGCTCTCCTCGGCCAATGATCTTGTCGGCTTCAGCAGCCTGGGCTAATGACCGTTCTGGAATAACTGAAGTGAAAGACTGAACATTGTGTTCGATCTTATCTATCCTTTGCAGGTGCGATTCAGTCAACTCGACGGAAGTGACCTGTTTGCAATCGAGTAATTCTCTAGCTTCGCGTATTGTTAAAGAGGTTAAATCTTTGGTAGTCATAATCACTCTACTCGTTTAGTCCAAAACGGACCGGACACGTATAAAGCCATCCTCGCTGTTAGGCGCATTTAAAAGAACATCCTCAGGCTCTAACGATTCTCTAGATTGATCTTCTCTCATTACAGATCTTACATCGACAGAATGCCCTGTCGGATCTACACCATCAGTGTCCACGTTGTTAAGAACATCAATATTGTTAAGAATGTTCACCATCTGACCACGCATTATTTCGATTTCTTCATCATTCATTGATATACGAGCAAGGGCCGCTATTTGTCGAACTTCGTCAGCGGAAAGTCTTTCATCATTCAATTTCACTTAAACACACCTTCTTTATCAAATACATCAGCGAGAACAGCAATACCTTCATCAATTTCTTGAGGGTTATTATGACTAAAGGTCAATCTCAAAAAATTGCTCCCGGATCGATCCGACCTGAACACAGGACCAGGATTGTACTTAACTCCCCGGTTCACTGCCTTCTCCAGCAATTCCCACGTATCTGATCCCTCCGGCAGTTCTACCCATAACATCATTCCACCGTTCGGTTCAGTCCATTTACAAGAAGGCGGAAAATGTTCACCAAGAGATCTTATCATCGCATCGCGTTTTGTCTTCAGGGACTTCGCAACGCCTTCCACATAATTCCCTTTATTGTTTCTGAGGTATTTATCTACGACCATTGCTGTTAAATGGCTTGGTCTAGCACCAAAGCCCACATTTGTTAGCGCATCTCTGGCTGACTCTGGGAAAACCCCAAAGCCTAGCCTCAAACCACAGCCAAGTAATTTGGTAAAGGCAGATATATACATTACCCCATCA
>CAYTAN010000061.1:0-4053 GCA_964435605.1 uncultured Dehalococcoidia bacterium | reverse complement strand
GCATCGTGCTATTTGGCAATAATCCATCGGAAGCATTTTCTTCGTCCTTATTTTTGCACCTTGGTACTGGTACCGCAGCTCTTCTATATTTCAGAAATGATATTCTGCAAATAGTGACTAGTTCTATCAAAAGACCCAAAGCCATGTCCTATGACTCTAAATTTTTGCTGACAACTACGGCTGTTAGTGGCACTTTGGGGCTGCCGTTATTATTAATCATCGAAAATTTGGCCACAGTAACTTATTTCAAAAGCACCGCTCTGTACAGCATGATCATAATAGGAATATTGATGATATTAACAGGCTGTATATTGAAATATAGTAGCCGAACCTCAAACGATCATTCCAAAAACCCCTCTATAAAGGAAGGTATCCTTGCAGGAATAGCGCAAGGCCTATCTGTAATCCCAGGCATAAGCCGGTCAGGCATGACTATATCAGTGATGATTACGCGAGGTTTTGATCACAGAGAGGCATTAAAACTAAGCTTCATAATGTGTATCCCTGTATCAATTTCTGCAGGGTTTTATGCAATCGTCTTTCAGAGCATTGGCTTTGATATAAACTCCCTTATCGCTTTAGCTGTGTCATTTATATCAAGTTTGTTACTTATAAAGGTGCTTCTATTAATAGTTAGAAAAATTAACTTTTGGGTTTTTCCAATATGCATTGGTCTAGTGATTATATTTTCATCTCTGGGTGAGATTGTAATGTAGAAATTCAAAGTGTAAATTAGAAAAGTTATGTTTATGGAAAATTTATTGACGGAGGTACAACGTGGACATTGGTGTAGGACTTGATCCAACCTTAGGCCTAAATTTGGATGAGCAGAGAACGGTGAGCAAGAAGGCAGCCGAGCTTGGATACCAAAGTATATGGACTCCGGAAGGCACTGGACAAGACTCATATCAAATTTGTCTTATGCGATGGGCAGCTTCGAAAGATATTGTGGACGAAGGGCTGGAAACAGGTATAGCCGTATCTCCAGTGATGTGGAGAACTCCAATGGCTTTTGCCATGGCAGGAGGAACAGTAAGTGAAATCACTGGCGGAAAATTCATCATGGGCATAGGAGCTGGTGGGGCTTACAGGTCTGACGTGAGAAAAGTGATCGGGGCAGGGAAAATATCTGCATTAGAGATGATGAAAGACTACTTGGTAATTATGAGAACATTATTGCAAGGTGAAAAGGTTTCATACAATGGTACTGTTGCAACATTGACGAGCGGCTCACTTGCCATCTTCCCCCCGCCTAAAACTCCCGTTTATCTTGGAGCACTAGGACCAAAAATGCTTCAATTAGCAGGTGAGCATGCCGACGGGGCAGCCCTTAATTGGTGTGCACCGGAGCAAATCGAATGGAGCAGAGAACAAATCGCTGAGGGAGCAAAAAGATCTGACAGAGATCCAACTGATATCAAAGTTTCAGAATACATACGGGTGTGTGTCGATGATGATGAAGACAAAGCTCGCATAGGGCTCGCAAAAGCAACCATGTTTTATGCTCTGGGAGCCAAAGTACCGACGGAACGTGAACGTAAATTTGGTTATCGTGCTCACTTCGAACGAATGGGATTCACATCTGAGTTGGCCAAACTTGATGAAATGAGAACATCAGGAGCAAGTAGAAACGATGTAGCGGATGCCTTTCCTGTGGATTTACTGAGGTCTGTGGGCTATTTTGGCAAAGCTGAAGGTGCCGCCAAAGAGATGGCTCGATTGTCCAAAGGCCTAGACAATTCCATAGTTCGGGTAGTGTCATCTAGTCCAGGCACATTGGAAGGCACCTTAAGCGTGCTCAATGCATGTGCACCGGCAAAAATAAGGAAGCATCTATAGTCATGCCAGATATGGTTACGATAGGGGAATGCATGATCGAATTGTTCTCCGACAAACCTATAGAGTCTGCAGTTACATTTGAACGATCCTTAGCCGGAGACACGTTTAACATATTGGTTGCAGCCGGTCGGCTCGGTACAACAACTGGATACATAACCAGGCTAGGAGACGACCCCTTTAAAGAATATCTAACCACCGCGTTCACATCCGAAAACATAGATATTTCACAGATAAAAACTGTTCCTGGGTTTAACGCAGCGCACTTCGTTTCTGTAAACGCAGATGGAGATCGGGATTTTGTATATTATCGTGCAAATAGCGCGCCTACTACGATTAATCCCGGCGATCTTGATCCTGATTACATTGCTTCCAGCAAAATCCTGCACTGCAGTGGCATAGCACAAGCTATTTCAAATTCATCTCGTGAAACTGTACTAGAGGCAGCCAAAATAGCCAAAGCAAATGGAGTGACAGTTTCATATGACCCGAACTTTAGATACCAGTTATGGAGCCCGCATGAGGCACGTTTAGCTATGGAAGAAATCATGCCATACACTGACATTTTCTTGCCTAGCACACCAGCAGACTCTGAAGTGTTGTTTGGCACTCAAGATGAAAAAATTGTTCTAGAACAAGCCCAATCAATGGGTGTTCAAACATCTGTAATCACTATGGGTGAAAAAGGCGCATTTGTATCAAGTCAAGAAGATACCTTCTACATAAAGCCTCATAACACCAAGAATATAATTGATACCACCGGCGCTGGGGATTCATTCAAAGGTGGAGTTATCCATAGTCTTCTGTCAGGTAAATCCATACGAGAATCGGCTGAAATCGGAAACATAATGGCAGGGTTAAATATACAAGGTAGAGGAGCACTGGGAGCGATGCCTACCGGTCAAGAAGTCTATCAAATTTATCAATCACAGAATTCTAAATGACCAAAGAAACCAAAACACAGTACCTAATAAACTCCCTGGACCTGATCCCCGACTGCGGTGGATGTGGGATGAGGTGGAGCACAGGAGACTACGAATGCCCGCATTGTGGCAACGATTTAGATGACAATTTGAGGTCCTGGGCAGAGAAAGTCATAAGCGATTTATCCACCCAGGACAAACCATGTAGCGAAAATTAGCTAGAAGCCCAATCCAGTCCATTCAGGACAAGTTTTTGGAAGCTCTTATTTTGATGACTGTTACCATCATGCCCCAACAGGGTTACAAACACCTTGCCAGACCCATAATTCCGTGTCCAAGCTAGAGGAAAAGTTCCTCCAGGCATATGTATCGAGTCGTTACCTGCCCTATTTCTATCATAATCGCCGCCATCGAATTCGGCAGACATGAACACTTCGTTTCCTTCACGGTATTCGATATTCATGTACAGTTCGTCTTCAGTACTAAAATCTGAAATACCGGAAGAGCATGGATGTACATCGTTTGATATATCCACATCAAATTCGCCGTACGGAGGATGAAAGCTTTGATCCATTACCCATCCGCCACCGGTTATGTCTGCGTATTCATCCCACTCGGGCGGAACGCAGCCCGATATATGAATACAAACAAATCCTTTACCGTGGGCTATATAGCTTTTCAAAGCCGTTTGTTGACCATCATCTAGTAAAGAATCCCCCACTCGCAAGGTATTGAAAACCAATACATCTGAGGCATTCAATGTACCATCAGTTAATGCTTCGGCATCTTCTCTGACAATAACGTCATGACCAGCATCTGCCAAAAACCCTTGTAAAACCGGTGTCGATTGATCATATGGATGATTGCCACCACTCAATAAAAGTACCTTCATACGAAACTCCTTATCTATTCGTTTACTATATTGCCCTCTATGAGGTAATTAATCCGATGTTTGTTTGCCCCTGACTGTTTAACCTATTTATGTTGCTATATTTTCCTGGATCAAGATCTTTATTCTTCAGGCCCTTGTAATCCGGAAGATATTTATGAGCCCTAAAAGACATATTTGTTAAATTGCCGGTTCTTGCATCTGGTGCATAGAACTGGTTAACGTATTCCCACACCACATCCCCAGAATTTGTCACTTCAAAAATCCTTCCGAAAGCCCCTTCGCATATCAACGTGTTCCCATTTGGTTGTCGCTCAGCGCTGCTTATATGGAAACTGTAAAAAGCGAGGGGAGGATTCTCAGAGTATTCCCATTCAACCTCATTGGTGGATGGATTCACTTCAA
>CAYTAN010000060.1:0-4099 GCA_964435605.1 uncultured Dehalococcoidia bacterium | reverse complement strand
TTCCATATTTATCTGATGTCCCTGGAGTCCTTTCAATTGCACGTTTCACAACCCAACCGCTGAAAATGGTTTTAGGCGGTGAAGAAAGGGAAATAGTAATCGAAGGACAGCCGAAACACACGGCTGTTTATGAAATAGAAAGTCCTGAAATCCTATTGTCAAAAGGGTGGGCAGAAGCTGTAGATAAAGGAAGATGGTCGAGTGAAATACGTTCGCATACTTTTAACAGGAGACATGTGCTTTTGAAAAAAACCTCAAATTAGGAAGCCTGTTTGATATATAGAGCGATTAAAGAATTTGAATTTTCAGTCATTGGTATGGGGACTTGGAAAACTTTTGATGTGATATCACCAACTGACATCACCCTCCGACAAGACATTATAGAAAATTGTTTTGCTTCCGGTACGAATCTAATCGATTCGTCCCCGATGTACGGAGAATCAGAAAAAGTGGTTGGTCAAACAACCGCAAAATATAAAGACAAATTCAAGTTTGCCACCAAGGTGTGGACCCAAGGGGAAAGACAGGGAGTAGATCAAATAGAGAGATCTTTTAATCTACTTGAGACTAACTTCATACATCTTCTGCAAATACACAATCTAGTTGATTGGGAATCACACTTACCGGCACTTAGAAGACTTAAAGAAGAGAAAAGAATAGGTTTGATTGGTGTCAGTTGCATGAATCCTAATGACTACCCTCTTCTAATCCGGATCATGGAAACAGAAAACATAGACAGCATCCAAATCCCTTACAACGTTAAAAATAAATTAGTTGAAAAAGACGTGCTAAATATTTGCAAAGATCTTGGAATCGGTGTGTTGGCAATGGAACCGCTCAATAAGGGAAAAATCGTTGGCGACAGAAACAATCGTATCGAATCACAACCCGCACTCATCGAACTCGGCCTGAAAACTTGGGCGCAGGCATGCTTAGCTTGGGTGATTTCCAATCCCATCATAACCTCAGCGATACCTGCTACTTCAAAACCTGCCAGAATATTGGAAAACTCTAAATCAGCCGTGATATTGGATCAAGATACTAGAGACCTTATTGAGTTCCTATCAAATAGCTCGTGATATATATTCCCACCTACGAGTCATCGTCCTTATCTTCACCATCTTCCCCTGCAGCATTACCCTCAAATCGTTCCCCCATTTGATTGAGAAAATCTTCCACTCCTGGCGGAAGTGTTACATCCACTACCGTTTCATAGTCAGGATCGTCCTCTGATGTTTCCGGTCGATCCTCAGGCCTAGAGAGAACCCTGTCATAATAAGTTTCCAACTGCTTAATTAAAGTCCCAAACTCACCTTTATAGTCGATAGCACCGTCTATATCCTTATATTGCTGATCGCCTCTACTTTTATCAGCCAAATCGATTGGGAAGCCATAGACAGAGCAAAGTACATCAAGCAGTCTCGCAGCCCCTAAGTGGTCTTCATCCAGTTGCACGTATTGAGGAAGATGGGCCATCAAGGTCGAGTTATTCACCTTTAACTCTGTCAAATCTTCGTTTACTTGATTAATTATTGAAGTTGGCCCTTGATAGGTACTTCGTCTTGGGTTCAGGAATTTACCAGCCTTCTCCTCTTGTTCTTCTGCCATTGCTCCAGTAATCAGAATCGGACGAGTGTGAGGTACAGAATCGTACATACCCCCAACCCTGCAATATTCAACAACGTTGCAATGCTGCAAAACCTGTACTATAGCTTCAGTGTAATCTTCCCCAAAGTTGTGGGGCTCCCGAACATGTATAAACAGATAATCTCTGTCGGCATATTCATCATGCGCATGATGAATAACAGTGTTGGGCTTTGTAAAAACTCTATTCCCGTTCACAATGCGCATCCTAGGCCTATATCGAGTGAAATCAAAAAACTTTCCTGGTCTGGCAAGTCTTCCAATTTCTTTGGCACCCAGATATTGTTGCAGCTTTCTCAAAGATAAGGTGCCGACTCTTCCCACATCAACCCAGGGTCTCAACATACCTATAGCTATGGTATTTTTCATCTCTGGCAGTGGATCAACCAGTTCAAACTCACCAATTCTCATAAGTTATTCGCCTATTACACAAAATTCGTCTAGAGATAATCCTCAAATCACCCACCGTGAAGGCGAATTATACACCAGCAATAAAAGGAGATTAAATCTTAAATTTAGATACCGACAGATAACAAAATGTTGTGCACGGTATAATGCCAAACATGTTAATACCTACGAGCGCTGAGGAGGTAATGGATGAATCAGGGGAAAATCCCGCGTATGGAAAGAAAGAATGCCTTAGAAGGAGTCCGGGTCATAGATTTCTCATGGATTGTGGCAGGGCCACAATGCACTCGAATCCTTGCGGACTTTGGTGCCGACGTAATCAAGATTGAGAATGAATCAAATATGGACTATGCCCGGCACATAATCCCTGGTTCCGGTAACTCTCCTAATTTAAGTGGTATGTTCAACACACTAAATAGAAACAAACGCAGCCTTATGCTTAACGTAATGCATCCGACGGGCATGGAACAACTTAAAGAATTAATTTCTATTTCGGACGTTGTTATTGAGAACTTTAGCTCGCGAGTATTGGAAAGATGGGGCCTCAGCTATGAGGAGCAGAGGAAAATACGGCCCGATATTATTTATTGCAGCATGTCCGGATTCGGGCATAGTGGAAGGGATAGAGACTACGTCACCTGGGGGCCAACGGCCCAGGCTATTTCAGGATTAACATACATGTCGGGGTTACCAGGTCAAGAATCCGCTGGATGGGGATTTTCATATATGGACCATACCGGAGGGTTTTACGGAGCACTGGCAATTTTGATGGCACTTAAACACAGAAATAACACAGGGGAAGGACAACATTTAGACCTGTCTCAAGTGGAGGCAGGCATCGGGATGACAGGTACGGCCGTACTAGACAAAACCGTGAACGGACGAGATTTTAGAAGACCAGATATGCCGCCTGGTAACAGATCCCCAGACAAAAGATTGGCACCTCACAACACATATAAATGCCTGGGGGATGACAAGTGGTGTGCGATATCAATATCTACGGAATCCCAATGGAAGTCCTTAATTAAAGCCATGGACGAACCAATATGGGCCTCTGAGGACCGATTCCAGTCTATGGAATCTAGATTCCAAAATCAGGACGAGTTGGATACTAATATCGAAAAATGGACAGCAACGATGAATCCATACGATGTAATGAATACCCTACAGGTGTTAGGTATCCCAGCCGGAGTGGTTCAAAACCCTATTGAAAGAGTTCATCATGACCCGCAACTAGAACACAGAGGATTTTTTGCAGAAGTGGAACATGCTGAATTGGGAACAACTAAAGTTGAGTCTATTCCAATGAAAATGTCAAAAACACCATGGGAATTAAAAAGTGCTTCACCTTTACTTGGCGAACATACTCCAGAGATATACTTGGATTTGTTAGGGGTATCTCCTGATGACTTAGCGACTTTTTATGAGGAAGGAATCGCATGACGGCATTATCTGGATTGACAGTCATTGAAATGTGTGGAGAAAGAGGGCAGTTGATCGGTAAACTTATGGGAGATATGGGAGCAAGGGTCATAAAAATTGAGCCCAAGAATGGATCAAAGGAACGTAATTTTGGCCCTTTCAAAAATGATGAACCAAATCCCAACCAGAGCCTGTACTTCTGGGCAAATAATACCTCCAAAGAAAGCCTAGCAATTGACATTGAATCGAATTCAGGCAGAAAAATTATCGATTCATTAGTAAAAATGTCAGACGTGTTACTAGAAGATTTTTCGCCAGGATACATGGATTCGATTGGCCTTGGATACTCTCATCTATCTGCTAGCAACCCTTCATTAGTGATGACTTCACTAAGTGGGTTCGGGCAAGATGGCCCTTACAAGGATTACGAATCATCTGATCTTATATCCCTAGCCTTAGGAGGCATAATGCATTCCTGTGGTTACGATGACCTGCCTGGGGCACCACCGATAAGGCCAAGTGGAGACCACGGTAACTATATTTCGTCACATTACGCGCTCATTGGTACCTTGTCTGCTTTATTCCACAGAGATTTCACAGGGGAAGGCCAATACATAGATGTGTC
>CAYTAN010000059.1:0-4349 GCA_964435605.1 uncultured Dehalococcoidia bacterium | reverse complement strand
TGGGCTCGTTTCTACGGAATCGATAGTGATGATATCTACTCAATCGCTGTGTGGGCAATTATATCTGGTGTGATCGGAGCTAGATTGGTTCACGTTGTTGACAATTTGGATTATTACATCGAAAACCCTGGTCTCATAGTGGCTGTTTGGTCCGGAGGAATTGGTGTGTGGGGAGGTATCCTAGGCGGCTTTATTGGGGGAATTGCTTATGCCCTTGTGGTTAAGCAACCGGCGTGGATAATTGCTGACATAACCGCTCCCGCCCTTCTTCTTGCTCAGACAATAGGTCGTCTTGGAGACATCGTAAATGGTGAACACTGTGCTAACGCAACAGATTTGTTCTACGGTTTTATCTGGTCTCATCAGTCCAGTCCTGCTGTTTATTGTGCCAATGGCATTGGGGCCTCCGTACAACCTGTTATTGCCATGGAGATTGTATGGAACCTTTGTAGTCTGTTCGTATTGTGGAAAATGAGGGAAAGAATCGTGCCATCCGGCATGTTGTTTGCTTTGTACTTGTCTCTATATTCAGTAGGGAGGTTTATGATTTCATTCCTTAGAGAAGACAGGGTTTGGTTCGAGCCTCTCGGATTACAGGAAGCTCATTTTATAGCTTTGCTTGTATTGGTTATTGTGGTACCTGTCTTGGCCTTCAGGGCAAGGTTATCGTCCAAGGAGGAAGTTAGAGACGCTATCATTTCTAACATTCCCAAGGTGAGAAGGTCAGACCGACGCAGACAGCAAAGAAACAACTAGTTCAGATATTTCCAGCCGGCCTGAAGTCTTTAATGAGAAGCTCCACTGACTCCCTACCGTTCCAGTAATTAATGGTAGGAGTATAGGCTATATCTAAAAATCCAGTGCAATCTTGCATTCGGCTCCCGTCTCGGAAAGCAATTCCGTCAAAGAATTGTCCGTTGGAATCTAAGGTGATTTTCAAATGATTGCCTTGAGGACCTACGGTTCGTGTATCTATCACGTGTACTCCTTGAGCAAGAAATATCGGCACAGGGTTACTAGATCCGAAAGGATCCAGTGAAGTTATAAAGTCCAAAAAGTTTCGATTTATATTTGATGGATCTAGTACGTCTTCTAATTCCAGGGTGGGGGAAGAAGGAATATTGTTCATATGTTCGCCGGCATATTCAGTCATACTTTGTCTGAATGTTTTTAGTTTTTCCCGTTTAATGGTGAATCCCGCGGCCATAGAATGCCCGCCATATCTTTCGAATAGATGATCAAATTGTTTAAAGCTTTCGATTAGGTTAAATTCAGGTATGCTTCGTGCACTGGCTCTGACTATATCACCCTCTCCTGAGGCAGCTATTGCAGGTTTGTAGAATTGTTCAGCTATTCTTGCTGCCACAAGGCCGAGAATTCCTGGTATCCAGCTTGGTCTGCCCACAAACATAACATTTTGATTGTCAATAGATACTTTTTCGATTTGGTCGGTCGATTCCTTCATAGCAGACTCAGTTATTATCTGCCGTTTCTTATTTAAATTATCCAATTTGTTGGATAGATAAATTGACTGCTGTGAGTTATCACTTAAAAGCAAATTTAGACTTTCTACGGCATGTTCTATTCTTCCAGCCACATTCAATCTCGGTATTATTGAGAAAGACATATCTTGAGATGTTAGCCTGTTTTTACGTAGTTTAGATTTCTCTATTAAGGCGTCAAGGCCACTAATAGGAAAACTCCTCATAACTTTGAGGCCTTCATTAACCAAATAACGGTTTTCTCCGATCATAGGGGCCACGTCAGATGTTGTCCCAAGAGCAGCATAGGCAAATAAAACAGGAGGTATTTCTATAGACAATTTTGAATAAAGTGCCTCTATTACCTTGAAAGCCGTGCCTACTCCGGTGAGGCTTTGGAACGGGTAATTGTAACCAGGATGAGACGTATTCACGATCGCTACAGCATCCGGGAATTTATCTAGAATAGTGTGGTGGTCAGTAACGATTGTTTCTATTCCTATGGACTTTGCATCGCTAATTTCGTCAAAAGATGTTATTCCACAGTCAACCGTAATCATCAAGGAAACCTGATGTTGTTTGAAGTAGCTTAAAGACTTACTGCTTACTCCATGCCCCTCATCTACTCTATGTGGAATATAAGGGAATACAGTTGCCCCTAGGTCTCTTAATGCAAAAGTTAATAATGCTGTTCCGGTAAGGCCATCGGTATCAAAATCGCCGAACACACCAATTTTCTCGGACATGTTTATGGCCTCAAGCATACGGTTGGTACATTGGTCCATATCAGACATTAAAAACGGATCATTTGAAGAATCAGCAGAGGGCTTTAGAAAGTCGTTTTTCTGTTGTTTATCGACGATATTCCTATGTTTCAGAACAGACGCTTCCAGCAGACTAGCGTCCATATTTCTGGCTTCTTCTAATGTAGCCTTTTTAAGAATTTCCCACTTGCTATATCTCAATGTCCCACCCAACTGCTACGGTCGTTTTATTTAAACAGCCTCTTGAAAAATGAGTGAAGCATTGTGCCCACCAAAGCCAAATGAGTTACTCATAACTGATTTTATTTTCCTGGATTGCGGACTGTTAGGGGTGTAGTTGAGATCACAGTCAGGATCCGCCGTGGACAGATTTATGGTCGGCGGTATTTGAGATTTTTGAAGAGCCATTACGGAGATCACGGCTTCTAAAGCTCCACTAGCTCCGAGTAGATGCCCAGTCATAGACTTTGTCGAACTGATAGCAAGATTGTATGCATGCTCTTGGAATACAGATTTCATAGCCATAGTTTCGAATTTGTCATTAAGTGGAGTCGATGTTCCATGAGCATTTACATAGTCAATTTCGTCTGCTGAAAGCTGGGCCTTTTTCAACGCCATGTTCATTGCTCTCGCTCCGCCTTCTCCTTCCGGTCCAGGCTGAGTGATGTGATGAGCGTCAGCGGTTGCACCGTATCCCGATAGCTCAGCAATTGCCTTACCTCCACGCTTTTCAAGTGATGTCATGCTTTCCAAAACCAGTACTCCGGCACCTTCTCCGAGGACGAACCCATCTCTATTTGAATCGAACGGCCTCGAAGCTGTTTTGGGATCGTCGTTCCTTTTGGACAATGCCTGGCAAGCGTTGAACCCGGCCACCCCTACAGGACATATAGCTGCTTCGGCACCCCCAGTAATTGCGGCTTCTATATCACCTCTTTTTATTGCTTCGTACGCCATTCCTATAGAATCGGCTCCACTCGCACAGGCGGATACCGTGCAATAATTGGCTCCTTTTGCTCCAGTTAACATAGCTACTTGGCCCGAAGCCATATCTGGCAACATCATTGGTACCAGAAATGGACTGACTCTGTTAGGGCCTCTTTTATTTAACACTCCTATCTGGTCAGAGAGGGTAATGATTCCTCCAATTCCGCTCGACACCATTACTGATACTTTGGTCATATTTTCTGAATTTATTTTCAGGCCACTGTCTTCCAGTGCTTCTAATGATGCCGCTGCGGCAAATTGGACAAATCGGTCCATTCTTCGGGCCTGCTTTTTGTCAACATACTGTGTAGGATCGAATTCTGGGATCTCAGCAGCGAAAGTTGTTTCAAATCCATCTGTTTCAAAAGATGAAATAAAATCTACCCCTGATTGCCCAGTTACCAAATTATTCCATGTGTTGGTGGTGTCTAACCCTACAGGACTCACTGCTCCAACACCCGTGACAAATACTCGCTCATTCATTGCTGCTGACTCCAGTTTGTTTGGTGTAATCGAGGTAGGGTGAAACCTCAGGTTCACTCAAAAGTTTGCATGACGTTGTAAACGACCCATTGGAACATTCAAGAGTCAGCAAACACCCGATTAAACTGATTATAACAGTGGGAATGCATCTGTTTTTATTAATTTTGGGTCGAATTGTATTTTGATAACTGTTTTGTCACTGATCTGAATTCCCGCCGGATTTTGAAAGAATTTCTAAATCGAATTCCATAATCGCAGATTCCGTAATCAGTTGCCTTATCTTTTCGTAAATTCCGTCGGATCTAACCGAATAGAATTGGGCTGTTTGAAGAGAGAGATTTTGCACTCTCAATACAGGCTGAAATTTGAAATTTTCTGAACTTAATGTAACGGTGATAAGTTTGTCATCATCTTTTATTAGGTCCCAATTACAGTAAAAATAGAAGATGGATTGTTCTTCATCATCGTTCTCTGTGATCCCTCTGGAAGTATCCGACCTAGAACTTTTTTCACCTAGCACCTGCCTGAAAGATTCAAACATGGTGAGCACTAGTTCATCGTATTTGTCAGCCTCCGCCCATAGCATACTCAATATCTTCGTATCATTGTCTCCAAAAGGTTCTTTGTCACCATT
>CAYTAN010000058.1:0-4354 GCA_964435605.1 uncultured Dehalococcoidia bacterium | reverse complement strand
GCCTCCAACATGGCTGATTGTGTTTTAGGAGTCGCTCTGTTTATTTCATCCGCGAGAACCATCTGGGATATGAGAGGTCCACCTCTAAACTCGAACTCACCGTTACTTTGGTTATATATCGATACTCCGCTTACATCAGTAGGCAAAAGGTCAGGTGTAAACTGAATTCTCTTGTAGGAGCATCCAGTTGAGATTGAGACACTTCTGGCGAGTATTGTCTTTCCTACCCCGGGGACGTCTTCAAGCAGCACATGGCCGCCGCACATTAAAGCTAGTACGGTCAATTCCACAGACTCTGATTTACCCACTATTACATTACTGACATTCTGAATGATGTCATCAAATGTTCCTTTAATTTTTTCTAAAGAAGTGCTGGTTTCATTCATTTTGTTGGTTCTCCTAAAGAGGTTTTATGCATAGTAAATAGATTATGCATGTGTATGGTCGGGGTTTGTTTCTAAACTCATTAGAAATACGAATAGTTTCTGTGGTTAATTACTTGACTACTATGTTGACCAGGCGCCCCGGCACATAGATCACTTTCACAATATCTTTTCCAGCGATTTGTATCTTGATCTTTTCACTCGCCATTGCTAGGTATTTTGCTTCATCTTCAGATATTGTTAACGGCGCTTCAATTTTATCTCTCAATTTTCCGTTCACTTGAATCACTAGCGTGATTTTTTCGTCAGTTGCTAGTTGGTCGTCATAATCAGGCCACTTTTGTTGATGGACACTAAACTTATTTCCGGACATCTCCCAAAGTTCTTCAGATAGATGAGGTGCTATTGGAGCCATTAATACCAAAAGTTTGTTGAGACATTCTCTCCATGTGTCATTTGAGATGCTTGAATCTGAGCGTTTGTCGGTTAGGTGATTGGTGTATTGCATAAGCGATGAAATAGCTGTGTTGTATTTAAATCGCTCTATGTCCTCCCCTACCCTTGCTATAGTTTTATGAAGGTTCCGTAATATATCTCTCTCTGAATCTTCGTTCAAATTTGAATGGTCGTGTTTTTTGGTGGATTGTGTGAACAAATCCCAGACTTTATTTAGCCATCTTGCAGCACCGTTTATTCCTGAATCATTCCACTCACCTCCCTGTTCCCACGGTCCAATAAACATCAGGTAGGTTCTTACAACGTCGGCTCCTACTGCTTCCACATAATCATCTGGTGCAATAACGTTGCCTCTGGACTTACTCATCTTGGCACCCTTGTATATTATGGTGCCCTGGTTAAATAACCTTTCGAAAGGCTCGTCGAAATCGATTAAACCAATGTCTCGTACTGCCTTAACGAAAAACCTGGCGTACAAAAGATGCATCACCGCGTGTTCCACTCCACCGGTGTATTGGTCCACCGGGCCCCATTCTTGTGCAGATTTGGAATTAAAAGCGGCAGAAGTGAATTTAGGACTGCAGAATCGCAGGAAATACCAAGACGAGTCTACGAATGTATCCATGGTATCTGTTTCCCTTTTTGAAGGTCTGCCACAGTCAGGGCAGTCAACGTTTACGAAACCTTCATGGAGGGCCAGAGGGGATTCACCAGTTGGTAGAAATTCTGCGTCTTCAGGCAACAGCACGGGCAAATGGTCTTCAGGGACAGGAACGGTACCGCAATTTTCACAATAGATAACTGGTATTGGCGTCCCCCAGTACCTCTGTCTGGATATAAGCCAGTCCCTCATTCTATAGTTAACAGTTCTGTTGCCCCATTTTTTTGCCTCTATATAGTCTGAAATTTCCCTCTTGCCATCAACGTTTGATATTCCATCAAATTGACCGGAATTTACCTGCACACCATTCTCTAAGAATGCTTCGGGTAGATCCGTCCCATCCCAGTCTGCAGGAGCCACTACAACTTCTATAGGTAGGTCATATTTTTTTGCGAATTCAAAATCCCTATCGTCGTGTGCCGGTACTCCCATTACTACGCCTGTTCCGTATGTTCCTAGAACATAATCGCCGACCAATATCGGTACTTCCCGACCGTTGATTCTGTTCGTGCAATAGCTCCCAAGAAAAACACCTGTTTTTTCCCGTTCGGTTGACAGTCTTTCTACTTCGGACGCACGCCTAGAATTGGCGACATACTCTCTAACTTCCTTTTCCATTTTTGGGGAAGTTAATTTTTCCACAAGTGGGTGTTCTGGCGCCATTACAACGAATGTGACGCCGAATAATGTGTCTATTCTTGTTGTAAAAGTTCTGAGTTCTTGTTCCTCTAGACCATACTTCGATATGTCGAAAGTTATTTCAGTTCCCTCGCTTCTGCCGATCCAATTGGTCTGCATTGCATTTATTCTTGAGGGCCAATCAATTTTTGAATGATCTAGGAGTTCGTCTGCATATTTACTGATTTTGAAGAACCATTGGTTCATGTCCCTATGCGTAACGATAGTGTCACATCTTTCGCACTGACCATCTATCACCTGTTCGTTAGCAAGTACGGTGACACATGATGGGCACCAATTTACCGGTGCAAAATCTCTGTATGCTAAACCGTTTTCATAAAACTTTAGGAAAAACCACTGATTCCATTTGTAATAGTCAGGCAGACATGTGACAACTTCCCTGTCCCAGTCGTACATGGGTCCCATAGTTCGGAGCTGATTTCGCATACGCTCTATATTTGACATTGTCCATTTGTGAGGATGAATTCCTCTCTGGATGGCAGCATTTTCTGCATTGAGTCCGAAAGCGTCGAACCCCATTGGATGAAGTACGTTGAAGCCTTGCATGTTTCTCAGTCTTGCATGTATGTCGGCACCAGTCATAGCGTACCAATGGCCTACGTGCAGATCTCCGGACGGGTACGGATACATTGTCAACTCGAACCACTTCGGCCTTGGGTCATCTTCAACGACTTCATATATTGCCTCTAACTCCCAACGGTCCTGCCATTTTTTTTCTAGTACCTGGTGGGGGAATTTAGTTTCAATTGTTTTTACTGAAGTCATGCTTGAATTATTCTTTAGTACTAAGCCCATTTGCCTGATGCAATAGACAGCTATTTGTGGTTTTTATAGTTCTAGATTATAGATATTACCTATTTCCCTAGAGCGTTGACGACAGCGTCTCCAACGGATTGAGTAGAGGAACTTCCTCCTAAGTCCGGTGTTAGTATTTCACCTTCTGTCAGCAGGTACTGTACTGCGCCTTCAATCTCTGAAGCTGCTTTATCATGGCCTAAGTGTCGTACCATCATTGCACCAGTTAATATCTGGGCCAGCGGGTTTGCTATTCCTTTTCCCATAATATCAGGAGCGCTTCCGTGAACAGGTTCGAACATGGATGGATATCGTCCCTCGGGATCTAGGTTTGCGCTTGAAGCCAACCCCATGCTTCCAGTAATTATTGCTCCTATGTCAGTGAGGATATCCCCAAAAAGGTTGCTCCCTACTACCACATCAAAAACTTCCGGTTTTCTTATAAAATCCATTGCTGCTGCGTCAACAAGCAAAGAATCTGTCGTAATGTTTGGAAACTCAGCGGAAACTCTTTCAAATGCTTGGTCCCAAACTAACATTCCATAGCCTTGTGCATTGGATTTTGTTACTGAAGTTACGTGGTTTTTCTTTTTGCGGCGCTCGGCTAGTTCAAAAGAATATCTAATAACTCTCTCACATCCTTTTCTAGTGAACACTCCAGTTTGTATGCCTATCTCCTCAGGGAAATCTTTGTACTGGAAACCTCCGACATTTGCATACTCACCCTCAGTATTTTCCCTTATTACCACCATGTCGATATCATATGCATTTTTACCAGACAATGGAGATGTAATGCCTGGATATAGAACGTTAGGTCTCTCACACACGTATTGATCAAAGCTTCGTCGAATGGGTAGTAACAGTCCGTTGAGGGTTATATGGTCTTGGATGTCTGGATGGCCAACCGCTCCGAGAAAAATTGAATCAAATTCGCTTAATTGATCTATGCCGTCGCTTGGCATCATTGTTCCATTGGATTTGTAGTACTCAGAGCTCCATGGGAACTCTTTGAAGCTAAATTCAAAGTTGTGGTTCCTCGACACTTGCTCAAGAACTTTTATGCCTTCTTCAACAACTTCTATTCCGATTCCGTCTCCTCGAATTACCGCGATATTGTGTGTGCTCATCTGTCACCTGTGATTTTTCGATTTATCTTAAGTACATTAATGATAATTGGTTCTGGTGTTTTAAACCATGCTGTACTCTCCTTAGTCATAATTAAGACTGATTTGAATAGCTTCCATACTCATTTGTCTTACATCTTCAGATATTGACAACGATTTGTTATCAGCCAGGGTCAGCATATTACCCTGCTGTAAATCATCGTAACTGACAGGTATCCATCCGTAATTGATTCCTT
>CAYTAN010000057.1:0-4467 GCA_964435605.1 uncultured Dehalococcoidia bacterium | reverse complement strand
GTAGACATTTACGAATTTATACGCTACTTCCCAATGTGGTGGAAACCCGGGACCATGGGTGGACTCGGTCAGGCCCCGTGGGTTTGGACAATGATAAACACGCAGGCACCGCTGCAGGAAAAGATGTGCCTTTTCTACCACAACATCTTTGCTACAGGCGTTGCCAAAGTTGATCATTATGATGAAATTCAAGATATGGTCGACATGTTTAGAAAGAAAGGCCTCGGTCACTATAGAGAAATCTTAGTTGAAGTCGCAAAAAGTCCAGCAATGATCTACTGGTTGGATAACAATGACAATCATGCAGACTCAATAAATGAAAACTGGGGTAGAGAACTATTGGAATTATTCACAATGGGGGTAGGGAACTACACCGAAGATGACGTGGTTCAATGTTCCAAAGCATTCACCGGCTGGACCCTAGAACACAAGTTACCAAGGTTTCATATGGGACGATGGGATTGGGAGTTCAAGTTCATAGAGGAAGATCATGATTACGGAAACAAAAACTTTCTAGGGCATAATGGCAACTTTGATGGGGAAGACATCATAGATATAATCCTGTCTAAGCCCGCCACCGCTCAGTTTATCGCACGTCACCTGTACAGCTTCTTTGTGTCTGATGAACCTCAGGTTCCGGCATGGTCTGTAACTCCGCCCAAAGATCAAAATGCGATCGACATTATTGCTAATAACTTAATTGAGAATGACTATGACATGGGACTAGCACTTAAGGAAATATTTCATAGTGATTTTTTTAAGAATGCTTGTTTTGAACGGGTGCAAAATCCAACAGAAATCGTAATAAGCACCCTAAGGTTGGTAGAAGGTACAGAACAACCCTCCCCAGAAACAATGAACTGGACTGCTCAGATTGCCTACATGGGGCAGGACCTGTTAAACCCTCCCAGTGTTGAAGGTTGGCACTCCGGAGTTGAATGGATTAATAGCGGAACGTTGATGAAAAGAACCAACTTTTTATCTGAGATGATCGGGGACGATACCCGCCCCGGAGTAAAAAAGATAATCTCCAGAGTAAAAAAAGTAGGATTAGATCCAAAAACACTCGTTGAGTCGTGCTTAGACGTGTTAGGTCCAATGAATGTCTCAGAACAAACCATGAAAGAGCTTCTGGAACATGCAGAGAAGCTAGGCAACAGCAATGCAGACAACACTTACAGAGAAACAGACGTTACCCAAATAATTATCGAATTATTGCAACTTGTTGTTTCAACCAGGGAATACCAGTTTTGTTAAAATCTTTATTCGTTAATATGTCAAAAGGTACTAAAACACCATGACAGAACTCCAGCACACTTCTAAACAAAAAGATCCAGTGATCGTGGTTTTGCAACTAACCGGCGGAAATGACTATATCAACACTGTCATTCCACATAGCAATCCTCACTATTTCAATCACCGGCCGGTAGTTAGGATAAGTGAGTCAGATATCTTAACAATTGGGAAAGAAACCGGGTTTCATCCCGCCTTAAAAGAAATCTCAGAGATGTACGCCGAGGGCAATGTCGCTGTAATTCACGGGGTTGGTTACGAAAACTCACCCCGCTCACATTTCAGGTCTATGGACATTTGGCACACATGCGAACCAGATACCCTCGGAACAGAAGGATGGCTTGGAAAAGCTGTCAAAGAACTTGATCCAAACAGTGACAATGTCGTTACTGCAGTCAGCATTGGACCATCCTTGTTCAGAGCATTGGTTGCCCCTTCAGTTCCAGTTGCCACAGTAGAAGACTTAAACAACTATGGTTTGCTCACAGATATTTCACCCGAAGAAAAGCGCTCTAGGGTCCTTGATCGATACAAACGAATGTATGCGCCAATGATCGGGACAGGACCAGTGATGGATTTTCTTGGTAAGACAGGAATAGACGCAATAGCCGGTGCAGATATATTGAATGTTGCACCAACGATCTATCAATCCAATGTGGAATATGCTGATAGTTCGATAGCGAACAAACTGAAAAGCATCTCTCAAATACATCTCGCTAATTTGGGAACTCGTGTCTTCTACTGCGACATTGGTAGTTTCGACACACATTCTGATCAACTTAGCACCCATGAGAATCTTTTGTCTTCTGTTTCTATCGCTGTCCAAAACTTTTTTGACGATTTAGAAGATCATGGCGCGGCGGACAACATTGTGGTGTTCCTTTTTTCTGAATTTGGTCGAAGGGTACTTGATAACGGGGGAGGCACGGATCATGGTGCAGCGGGAGTTTGTCTTGCAATCGGCCCATCTGTTAACGGTGGAGAATATGGTGAATACCCATCCCTCGACAACGACAAACTTGATCAGGGAGACTTAATACCGTCTTTAGATTTCCGGGGGGTATATTCAACACTCCTGGAAGACTGGCTAAAGGTAGATCCTGTTCCGATCGTGGGCGGACATTTCGAAAGTCCTTCCTTCATAACACAAACATAACTAAGTCAAAAAGCCGGAGAAAATGCTTACCATTTCATCAAAAGGGCGTGTGTTCGACTACAGTCATGCTGTTGGCGGTAGGCCTTTTCGCGGCATCACTTATATAAGTAAAGGCCCTGAAAACTCCATGTTCGTAGTTTTCCGCGACGCTTATAACTCTGGCATATTATGTGTTGAAGGCATAAATATCTCTAACTCAGAAGAGATATCAACAAAGTTTTCGCCAATTAATGCCAACCCTGTCGAATCTTGGCCAACATGTATTGCCTCTGATGATTCCGGTGTCTATGTAACGGACGAATTACAGAATAAAATAGATGTTTTTGACTTTTCAGGAACCCTTATCAATGAGATCCGCATCCATGGAGAAAAATCATCTTTAAACAAGCCATCGGGTTTAGCTATCCATAAAAACGGGGAAATCTTTGTCACAAATACAGGAACTCACGAAATCCTAAAGTTGAACCCCAACGGTTCACTTATAGCTAGGTGGGGTGGTAAGGGAAACGATGATGGGAAATTTCATAGTCCTTGGGGCCTGTGTCTCACACATGATAATTCTGTACTGGTTGCCGACCATTTAAATAACCGAATCCAAAAATTTACCGCTACTGGCAATCACCTGCTCACAATCGGAGAATCGGGTCTAGACACAAACACGTTAAATCACCCATCAGATGTTGCAACAGATTCTGCCGGAGACATATATGTCGCTGACTGGGTAAATAATAGGATCCAGATATATGACAAAGACGGCTACTATGTACTATCTATGTATGGTTCTGCTAATGAACTCTCAAAATGGCAAAAACAATATGTAAATGGAAACCCAGACGTGCACAAAGCAAGAAGAAGAGTTGCTAGCCTCGAACTAGAAACATTCTTCGCCTTACCAACATGTGTTGAATATGACGATATAAGCGACAGGCTCTATGTCGTTGATTCTCAACGTTGGAGGATTCAAGTTTTTGAAAAATTAGACGGCTACAGTCAGCCACAATTCAACATATAGAAACAAATCTACAAATTTTTTGCCAAAGTCCGCCATGATGGTTAAGATTTAGTGATTTACTTATCCCAATGAGGGTCTAATAAAAGAGCAAAGACGTACAACGATGGCTACATCTAATAAACCGAATTACGCATCTCAGTGGAAACCTGCTGATGTAGATGATTTATTATCAGAAAGAACGAAAAACATCGGTAAGGGTAATGACACAGACGCTGGGCGAATGTGGCGCCTGCCCACAGACCACCCAGATCCAATTGTTCTCGCAGGAGGAATTCCTGATGACACAGTATTGCCAACTGGGCACCTAATACACGGAATTACTAGCGCCATTGAGAACCATGCAGATGATGCATTAAATTATGGCGGTTGGTTTGGTTATGAAAAATGTAGAAATGCCATCGCTATGCGCCAAAACCAGATTGAAGGTACTTCACTAAATGCGAACAACATCATTATGCACAATGGCAGTTCAGGATGTTTAGAAAACATCCTGAAGGCATTCGTGGAACCAGGTGACGTCGCACTTGTTGAGTCTCCGAGCTATTCAGGAACAGTTAGGGCTATTTTAGGATACCAAGCCGAGGTTGTTGAAGTTCCCATGCGTAAAAACGGCATCGACCTTGATATATTTCAATCCACAATCAACGAGATTCGCCTACAAGGTAAACGTATCAAACTCTTCTACACCATCCCTGATTTTCACAACCCCATGGGAAATGTAACATCTTTAGAAATCAGAAATTCAATTCTCCAAATCTGCTCAGATAATCAAATTCTTATTGCTGAAGACGCAGCTTACACCGAACTACATTTTGGAACCCCACCACCACCTTCGTATTACGCTCTTTCTGACGGTTATGGGGTCATCAAAATGTGCAGTTTCAGCAAGATCTTGGCAACAGGACTTAGAGCCGGTTGGATACAAGCAAGAGATGAATTTACGGAGCCTTTAACCCGCGTGAGATTCGACATGGGCACCAGCCCACTCGTCCACTACGCTCTCGAA
>CAYTAN010000056.1:0-4509 GCA_964435605.1 uncultured Dehalococcoidia bacterium | reverse complement strand
TACCGTTGAGACGGTAAAAGCCCAGCTCATGGCGGATGCATATGCCGATCTCAATCCATAATCATCGGTCACTGCGAGAGAAGAAAGATCTGCCTCATAACCCAGTGAACCCATCACCGTAACAACAATCGCTGTTGGAATAGCTATTCCAACAACATGGGCTCCATTCCTTGTGAGATTCATAAAAGCGGATACGATCCCGTAGTGATGGCGACCTGCACTCCACATTATCGAACTTGTATTAGGAGCCATAAAGATACTCATACCAGTACCAGACATACCAGAAGCGATCGCTATAATGTAATAGCTAGAATCCAAAGACACTCTGGTCAAAAGATACATAGATATGGTTGATAAAATCATACCAGCAATCGCTGGTTTTTTCGTACCTACCCGATCAGAGATAGAACCACTAATAGGGCCGAAAATAGCCATGCATATTGAGCCCGGTAAGATATAAATCGCGGCTTCTGCCGTAGCCATTCCCACACCAGACACAAGGAAAAAAGGTAGTAAAAAGAAACTTGCTGAACCTGCCATAAATGAAACAAACCGCGCTGCTGATCCTATAGAAAATATCGCTGACTTGAACAAATGCAGTGGCAACATTGGAGATTCACACTGACGTTCCCACATTAAAAACCCAAAAAGCAGCAAAATAGAGAAAACTCCACCTAAGATAACCATGGGAGATAGCCATCCCAATTCGTTAGCGTACGTAATAGAAAGCATAAAGCTCAACAAAAATGCCGCTGACAGAGCAACACCCGACCAATCAAATTTTTTCAATTGCCCTTTACGGTATACCTCTTTTTCAAAAACCAGTAAAGCGGCAATAGTAGCCATCACACATACAATGGCAACAACCAGAAAAATTGCCCTCCACCCTAGCAAACTATCTATACCCCCTCCAAGCACTGGTCCTCCTATAGCGCCCAGCCCAACCATCGTCATATGAAACCCAAATGCTTTTCCTCTCACTGAATCCGGAAAAGCCGCAACAACCATAGCCATCCCGTTGGCCTGCACTGCAGAAGCACCAACTGCCATAAGCAATTTGCCGACTAACACAGTCATAAAGTTGTCCGCGATCGATGTCAGAAGCGCAGCAAGAATAAATATGGCTAACCCTATTACCCATACATTCCTCTTGCCTAGAGTATTAGCAAGAGCTCCAGCAGGTAACATTAAGGCGCTGACACACAACATGTACCCAATGGCTAGCCACTGTGAAGTAGGGATATCAACGCTAAATTCTTCAGCGATCCTTGGAACAACCATAGAAGTAGCAGTTTGTTCCGCCACTGTTATAAAAGTCGCCACAGAAACGGCCGCATAAACCCACCAATGGTATGAAGAACTTGCCGTGATTTTTGGTAATGGAGAAAGCAAACGAAGGCTCCTATGCTGTCGGTCAATTAGCATTTCATGGGTTAATTACAAAGTGCCGATATTTCCTGAGTTGTCTGCTGTTAACAAACTCTCAAATTCGTACCCGCGACTTACTAATTCGTCACTTCCTCCGGCCTTGCGGTCCAAAATTGACAAAACTTTCACAATGTCACATCCCAAACTCTCAACCACATCAATTGCGTGAAAAAGGCTTGATCCACTTGTACAAGTGTCATCCACAACAGCGACCTTCATCCCTGGTTCATATGAGCCTTCAATTGCTCTTTGGCCACCATAGGCCTTGGCTTCTTTTCGAACTATCAATCCATTTATGGGATTATTTTGGATATAACTATATAGGCTAACAGCAGATACAATCGGGTCTGCACCCAAAGTTGGACCAGCTATAGCTTCCACTCCATGCCGAACCAGGATTGGGTACAGACATTTCGCTACCAGAAATGATCCTTCCGGATCCAAGGTAAGTATCCGACCATCAAAGTAATAGGAGCTCGTCCCTCCCGCAGATAGTTGGAATTCTCCAAACGTAAGAGCTTTCCTGTCTTGCGCGACTTCGAGAAGTCTTTCAACATCATTCATATAATAATTTCCTTTGAATCTTATTCTGTAGTTTATTTATTCATAGCCATTTTCTGTCATTATGGACCAGGCAAGTACAACTGATTATCTATAATGAACTCCGCAACTTTCTTAGGCACCATATGCTTAAAATCTCTTCCTTCAGCAACCCTTTCTCTAATTTCGGTAGACGAAATATCTGGAGTTGAAATCGGTAATATTGAAATATTCGCATTTTCATATTGCTCATGTAGTTTGGACGTTTCTATAGCCTGATGATTCGGTCTAGTGATGGCAATGATCTTGCACAAATCTATAAATTCTTTGGGATTATCCCAACGTGGAATACCCAATACTGCATCCATCCCCATAATTACACTAATTTCTTGGTTAGATCTAATTGCTTGTAATTCTCTAAATGTGTCCGCCGTATATGAAGGGCCACATCTTTTTATTTCCGTATCTGAAACAGACAATTTTGGAAGACCATCTAACGCAAGTTCAACCATTCGTAATCTATTCTCAGGACTCGTCAAAACATCATTCTTCATGTAGGGATATCCAGCAGGAACCACAATGATTTCCTCTAGACTCATCTCTGCACACACTTGGGTAACTACTTTCAAGTGCCCATTGTGAATGGGGTCAAATGTACCGCCAAACAAGCCAATCACTAAATCGAACTCC
Organism: uncultured Dehalococcoidia bacterium; assembly: GCA_964435605.1. Classification (GTDB taxonomy): domain Bacteria; phylum Chloroflexota; class Dehalococcoidia; order Lucifugimonadales; family UBA826. The sequence continues at coordinate 1,851 of CAYTAN010000056.1, read as the reverse complement.
CCTTTACCTAGTATTCTTAGTCACTCCGATTATCATTCTAATACCTCAGCATCCTCATTTATCCCATTCATCGATGCCTTAAACAGCCCTTTTCGCTCTGTATACCGTTGATAATTTAAATCAAGAGGTTAAACTAACGCCTCAAATGATAACCATCTTTGGGGAGACGATAAAATTCAATGCAATACAACTATATTGTCATCGGCGCAGGTTCTGCCGGTTCGATCATAGCTTCCCGGCTATCAGAGTCCAAAGATAAATCCGTTCTTCTACTCGAAGGAGGGCCAGATTATCCAAAATTTGAAAATTTGCCCAGCGATGTGAAGTTCGGATATTCAACAGGTACAGATCTAGCTGTGGGAGATGAACATGACTGGGGATATACCGGGCAGGTCGGCAACAAATATGAAACTTCAGAACGCCAACTACGGTTGCCTCGGGGCAAAATAACCGGTGGCACAAGTTCAATCAATGGCCAGATTTTTTTAAGAGGACTATCACATGATTTTAATGAATGGAACAAATATGGGGTCTCAGGCTGGAACTACAGCGACGTTCTTCCATTCTTTAGAAAACTAGAAACGGACCTAGACTTTTCCGGAGATTTCCATGGAACTGATGGCCCCATCATGGCAAAAAGATTCCCGCAGGAGGAGTGGACACCTCCACAAGCTGGTTTTCACCGTGCGTGTCAGGAAGCCGGGTTTACAGCCATTGATGACTTTAATCTACCCGATGCTGAGGGCGTAGGCCCATTTCCATGTAACAACCCCAGAGGGATACGATTAAGTACGGCGCTAGGATATCTGGCAGCCTCACGTCATCGAATGAACCTCACTATTCGTGACAGGTGTCTCGTAAAAAAAATTCTTGTTGAGAAAAATAGAGCTGTAGGAGTTGAATTAGAAAGCGATTCACAAACCTACATAGTGGAAGCTGAAAATATAATACTTTCAGCCGGGGCCCTAGCCAACCCGCATATCCTTCTTCTTTCCGGAATCGGGCCATCAGATCATTTATTAGAAAACAATATTCCTTGCCTTGTTGACTTACCAGGCGTTGGGGAAAATCTCCGTGACCACCCGCAAAATTTTGTTACCGCTTCCGTTCTTGACAAGAACGCCCTGAACACCAAAAAGCCCCGCCTTCAGGTGGGACTTCGTTACACCTCTGAAAATTCGCAAGATATCGACGATATGTTGATGTGGATGGGATCCTACGCTGTTGCTGGTGACTATAGAGAAATATTGCCCAACAATACCAGAAATCGCAAGATATCGGCTGTCGGCTACGGATCGACGTCACAAGCTGACTTAATTGGTATTCAAATCACTGTTTCAGTATATTTTGCCTCAAGCTCAGGCACCATAAAATTAAACAGTCAAGACCCTTTATCATTTCCAAAAGTAACTCTCAATCTTCTAGATACTGAAGAAGATGTTCAAAAGATGTCCCACGGAGTCAAGCTGGCTCATTCAATTATGAAAAGTGAAGAACTTTCAGGAATAGTTAAAGATGTTTTGACTCCTTCTGATGATTTATTCCAGGATGACGATTTATTTGTGTCTTGGTTACGCGAAAACACAACAACAGGTAACCATTTAACCAGTAGTTGTTCGATGGGCAGTCAAAATAACCCGATGGCTGTGGTTGATGAAAACTGTAAAACCCACGGGATCAATAACCTTTTCATAGCAGACGCTTCTGTTATGCCTAACACGGTGAGAGCCAACACAAATGTGACAACCATGATGATTGGAGAAAAACTATCTTCCTTCCTTAAACAAGCCAATTAAAAAATACAACTTGCATGTTCACTCTAGGTGATAAAGAATATTGGAAGATGAGATC
>CAYTAN010000055.1:0-4643 GCA_964435605.1 uncultured Dehalococcoidia bacterium | reverse complement strand
TATCGAAGCCAATTACGGTGACCCAATGCTGGTTAAACTCGGCGATGAGGCATACGAGGAAGCTTTAAAGCAGGATGCAAAATAGCAGTGAAAAAAAGATCTAACTTTTGGACGGGGACATCGTACTATTAATACAAAACTGACCTGTTTTTATATAGATACTGCAATATCCCTTTTCTAAAATTTGTTCATCATTTGTAGAAACACATTTCCGAGGAGGAGAATTTTATGAATGCTAAAACAGTTAATGGAATACTTTTCATTATCGCTGGAATCGCTCCGCTTGTAATATACCTGGGGCTTGGTCCAGATGGGACCGGGATACTTGAAGCTAACCTTACCGAAAAATTAGCAACATGGGTTATGTTCTCAGCACCAATAGCAATCATGATGACGAGAGATGCTATAAAAAGCGGGGCAGGACACGGAATCGTTAGCGCAGGCTTTCTGATTATGATAATAGCTCTTCCTGTAGGGATAGTTGCTGATGCATTCAATGGTTCATCGATGACTGACTACGGAGATATCATCGGGGAATTTGGATGGTCTTCAATGTTTCTGGGTCTTTTTGTTTCAGGCATCGGATACTATGTTAATAAGTTTTTCCCAATGTGGTTGTGTGCTCTGTTATGTGTGGTTACCGCATATGGATTTATAGTCCTCGGATTTATCGATGTCACCCCGGATAACGAAGGCGCTCTTTTTCTACCAATGTGGCTAGGATTTACTCTCACTATAATCTTGCTTGGAATCTTCAGAATGAGAAGAGAAAATTAACAATTAGCAGTTAATATAAATGGCATTGTGTGTGGGATACATCGACACTATTTGGAGAATACAACTCCTTTGTTGCTGATGTATCCCTATCCATACTTAGCTTTCCACAGACGCTCAGCGAAATAACGTTTATGACCATCCCTAGACTACCAAGCGTCGCGGAAAAATACTTGCAAGGATTATACGAACTCCTCTATTAATATCAGCCCATATTTCTAAGAGTTTGGAAAAACCCTCTGTTCTTAGTCGTCCATAATGGAATAGCTTCTCTGATTACTTTCAATCCCGCTTCGGAATGAAATTCCGACACCCCGTCCACCAAGACTTTTTCTGCAACTTCTTCAGTTTCTATCCCATGCCAGATAAAAGTTCTATTGACTGGAATTCCAGTAATCCCTATTGATTGAAACGTAGTAATGCCATTGTCCAATAAAGACTGGCCATCGATTTCAAGAATCTTCTTCGAAAGTTCCGCAGTTTTCCTAACGTCCGAGTTCTCTCCCCCAAAAAGTGATAAATAACTGTTGGAATTTAATGAGTCACCTTGGCTACTGCTGTTGACCGGTTTAATCAGAGACAGGTCAAGAAATTCTCCACCACCTATGTTTGCTACTAACTTTGCATCACGGTTTTCTCTGTCCATTTCCGCCTTTTCGCTTAGGCTTTCATACCTTGTAGCCAAAATTAAGACGTTAGGCCTAGTAAGGGATATACCTATATAGGCGTTCTTCCTATTATGCTTATCCAGATGGTTATTGGTTACATCGGCTGCCTTCTGTGGATCCGATGCTCTGAAAAGTCTCACGATTCCGAAAGTCATAAAATATTCTCCTGATAAATATATTGGTTTTATTATTTATATTCTTTACAAATAGCTAATCTATCAGAATATTTAATAAATACAAATAAAGTGGACTACTTTAATGTTCAAGAAGCGGAGGACACAGTATAGCGATGTAGAAAATATCGCAGTGATTTTTGGCTGGGGATATAGGATTCGAACCTATACTTACGGAGTCAGAGTCCGCTGTCCTACCATTAGACGAATCCCCAACGATCGTTAAATACTAACAAGGTAAATAAACCTAAACAAGGAGGGAACTAGTCTGATAGGCCACAAATAATGCTTGCCGGCTATCACAGAAGAAATTAAAATCACTGTCGTAATCAGATTTCCTGCATCCAATAATCACAATCGAATTCCGAAAGTAAAGGATCATATGTACACAATAGACCTCAAAGGGAAAAATGCCATTGTTTTTGGAATTGCGAACCAGCGAAGCATCGCATGGTCTATAGCTAAACTGTTATCTGATTCAGGAGCAAACATAATCGCCGCTTATCAAAATGAAAGGGTAAAGGCACCTGTAGAAAAGCTGACAAGTAGCCTAAATAACGCCCATACAATCGAATGTGACGTAAGTGTAGACGAAAACATAGAGAACGCGTTCAAAAAAATAGGACAAATCTGCGAGACTGTAGACATTGTCGTGCATTCAATCGCATTTGCACAAAGAGAAGACCTTGGAGGCCGATTTATAGACACAAGCAGAGAAGGATTCCGAGTGGCACTAGACGTAAGTGCTTATTCCCTGGTACCAATCGCGAAATATGCCTCTGAGTTGATGCCTAATGGTGGCTCAATCATAACAATGTCTTTTATGGCGGCAGAGAAAGTTTTCCCAGGTTACAACGTAATGAGTACAGCTAAAGCCGCTCTCGAAAACGAAGTCAGACAGATTTCACATGATTTAGGACGAGAAAACATCAAGGTTAATGCAATTTCTGCCGGGCCTCTCGACACTCTGTCATCCAGAGTAATCAGTGGGTATAGAGATATGAAGAAAGCTCATTCCGATAGAGCTCCCATGGCCAGAAACATAACTCACGATGAGGTAGCATCAACAGCATTATATTTATGTAGCGACATGTCTAGCGGAGTCACAGGCGAGGTTATTCACGTCGACACCGGATACCATGTCATGGGGATATAAGTATGGATTGGGCTCAAACTATCGCATCAGTTTTGAAAACTGAGAATATATCAATCATCGCGTATGTACCTGACACCAATATTCATCAGGTCACAAAACTGATAGCCGAAGACTCTTTTTTTCAATTGATTTCAGCTTCGAGAGAAGAAGAAGCCATCGGAATAGCATCCGGCGCTTATGCTGTTGGTAAAAAATCAGCCGTGTTCATGCAATCGAGCGGTTTCGGAAATTCAATAAATGCAATAGCCAGCCTAAATATACCCTCTAGGATACCAATCCCTCTATTCATTAATCTTAGGGGCGAGCACGGTGAATTCAATATAGCTCAAGTGACCATGGGAAGATCGACAAGACCTATATTAGATGTTTTGGGATTACCTCATTACACTCTAGATAATGATCATGAACTTGAGAAAAAGGTTTCAGGAGCTATCAAGCTTTGTTACTCATCACACGAACCATTGGCTATATGTTTTACCCCTCTGCTTCACGGAGGCAAGAATGCTTAGGTATGCAGCTACCAAACTAATTATGAAACACATAACTGACCAACCAGTGGTTTCAAATTTGGGACCGACTAGCGACGAACTATGGCATGCTTCGAAAAGAGATCGAAATTTTTACACCTATGGCTCAATGGGTTTGTGTAGTTCAATTGCGCTGGGTATGGCTGTATCTATTGAACAAAAGGTAATCGCTCTTGAGGGAGATGGATCCACATTGATGAATCTCGGATCACTCGGAACCGTAGGAAGAGTAATGCCGGCTAACTTAATAATCTTGGTATGGGATAACGAAAAGTGGGCCCAAACTGGCTATCAAGCAAGTCACACTGCTTACGGCACAGATCTGGAATCTGTGGCTCGTGCGACGGGGTTTAAAAAAACAAGTACGGTATCGAATGAGGAAGACCTAGACCTAATATTTGCACAGGCTTTGGCAGAGCCGGGACCTTGGTACATAGTGGCTAAAATACAAGAACAGGAATACTTGCCTGTAGCACCTGTTGAACCTGAGGCGACACTTCACAGGTTCAGAAGCACCTTCGTGGATGAAAGGAAAAGAATAGGTTAGCAGCCAAGTTTCTTACAAAAGCAATCAACTGTAAGCTTTTATCCGCCCTCTAATCGCCGGCATGAAAATACCAGACAAAGCAACAACGACAAAACCTGCGATCGCGTTATACATAATTGCTTGAGAGGGGCCTATCCACTCAGCCATTGCTCCTACGATAAGGGCACCTATAGGGCCAGCACCAATAGCAATAGTTACTACTCCCAATGCTCGGCCTCTAATGTCAGGTTTTGAAACTAGCAGAACGATCGCGGACTGCATTGTACCGAAACCAGCCGTACCAACTCCAAGAATAAATAGTAATACCAGAGAAACAATATAAATATTTGAAACAGAGAAAATTAGCAAAGCCGTCAGCGATAACATAGATCCGTACAAAAAAATCCTGCCGTGATATTGCATATTCTTTCTGGAAGCAATTCCGACAGAACCCAAAAAGGCTCCAAAACCATCACTTGCCATCAATATTCCCATCAAAAGAGGACCCACGTGCAAAATGTCCTTGGATACGACGGTAACCATTTGCATATACGGAAATAACAACAAATTCATGAATATAGTTATAACAATTATTGCGGCTACCACTTGATTAGAGAAGGCGTACTTGATTCCTTCCAGCAAATTTGCAAAGGCATTCTTGAGCACATCAATCGGCGCTACGGTTTCACCATCTGAACTTTCTGTAAGTCCACTTGGCCTTTCTGACTGGCGCACTTTAAGTACCAAAAAGCACCCAAGGGCAATCAAAACACTCAAAAATACATATGCCCCAGAAACTCCAACAAAAGCGATCATGGC
>CAYTAN010000054.1:0-4850 GCA_964435605.1 uncultured Dehalococcoidia bacterium | reverse complement strand
CCGTTGTCTACGCAATACACTTCATTATCTGGTCCAATTGTGATTGCGTGAGGGTTCTGAAAAATTCCATCTCCCCAGGTTTCAATCACATCACCATCTGGATTGAAGACAATGACAGGCTTGGTACCACGATTAAAGACATACACATTGTCATTGGAATCAACATCAACGGCGGTAGCTTCTTTATAGACCCACCCATCAGGTAAATTGCCCCAGTTTTTACCGCTAAGGCTGTACTTAAACGGGGCATCCCCAAGGATTATGTCTTCTTTCGGCTCTTCGCTTGACATATGACCATCTGTTGGCAGGCCAAATTCCCAATCTTCGCGCTGTTTGTTGGTCATAATAAACTCCTAATATTATTTATAAATGAATGGTTGAATGTAATTGTTTGATTTGTGCTGACAAATATCAACTATATGTTCGATAAATGTCAAATTAAAGGGGTTGCGAATCAGACAAGCATAGTCTCATCTGCTGCTTTAGAAGTGGTATCAGTATTTACCTAGGACTTGCCAGACATTTTCTGATAATCTTCGTTCATATTCTGTAACAGTGTAATAAATGGAGGAATGCATGGCAAAAATATCAATAAGTGTTGAAGTTGAAGATGAGCAGGCTGATTGGCTGACAGAAAACTCAGTTGAATATGGACTGTCCGATCAATCTAAGGCATTGAGAGTTCTTTTGGACTATGCAATACAAGATGTTGACGCAGAGCTAATATTCAGTGACGATAATTCTCGCTGTAGGTTTTGTGGATAATCATGTCAGGTGAAGTTGGTCCGTTTTACAAGTCAATCGCAGAGCTACGCAAGTTATACGAAGTTGGGGAGACCACTCCAACTGATGTAACGAAACTATTCCTAGATCGTATTCAACGTTATGACGACCGACTACTCAGTTATGCCACTGTTTTACATGAAACGGCGATTGATCAGGCAGCTATATTCAGTGAGGAGTTGCGTAACGGTAAAGTAAGGGGCCCTCTACATGGGATCCCTTTAGCCGTTAAGGATCTCTGCGACATGTCAGGTGTTGCCACTATGGGAGGCACTGCTGTTCTAGAGCAGAATATTCCGACAACTGATTCCACTGTCATTGAGAGATTACAGAGGGCTGGCGCCATAATCCTCGGAAAACTCAATCTTACTGAGGGCGCGATGGGTGGATACAACCCTAGGAGAAAAGTTCCGAAGAACCCATGGAACCTGGCCAAGTGGGCTGGATCATCTTCTAGCGGTTCCGGAGTTGCTACAGCTGCAGGCTTGTGTGTTGGCAGTTTAGGAAGTGATACCGGGGGTTCTATTCGATTTCCTTCAGCCGCATGCGGAATAGTGGGTCTTAAGCCATCATATGGCCGGGTAAGTCGTTTTGGTGTGCTGGATTTAGCTGAGACCTTGGATCATGTTGGACCGATGACAAGGTCTGTATCAGATGCTGTTGAGATATTTAAATGCATCGCTGGCTACGACGATAAGGATTTGACAACAAGGAACGAAAAAATACCATCTTTTGATTTTGAAATAAAAGGTGATTTGTCTGGAGTGGTTTTAGGTTACAGCTCAGATTATTGCGAAAAAGGGGTTAACCCTGTAATAGTTGAAAGTGTTTTGAAGGCTAAATCGGTTCTGAGTGAATTGGGGGCAGAATTTAGGGAAATTGATTTGCCTGATATCGACAAATATCTGCCATTTTGGAAAATTATATGTTCAGCCGAGGCTGCGAATGCTCACAGAGCTAATTTTCCTAGTCGTTCCGAGGAATACGGAGCTTGGTTCAGAGAATGGTTGAGTCACGGACACGAGGTCACAGCTGATGATTATATTGACGCGTCCCGAATGAGGTCAGAATGTAATGGAATAATTCGGAATGCCTTCGGAATGATAGATGGTTTTTTGTGTCCTACTACAATCAACCTTCCTCACAGTGTTGACGATTCAATCAGTTACGGGCCAATGGATAATCTGCGAGGAACGTCATTTCAGAGGTTCACGGTTCCTTTTGATTTCAATGGGTACCCGACTGTGACTTTACCCTGTGGCTTTAGTGATTCAGGCATGCCTATCAGCATGCAAATTGTCGGCAATTTATTGGGTGAAGAGAAGATATGCCGAGTTGCCGCTGAGTATGAGAGTCAATCGGATTGGAGCACACGCCGTCCGACAATTTCCTAGGTTAATATTGACTGCTTAGTCAAGCTAAAATAATATTCACTGTGGCGATTGCATATATATTCCCATATGCCTGCATCGTGGGGCGGTATTTAGAACAAAAAATAATAAGAGGACCGAGAGTCTGATGGCAAAAGTAAGCACTGTAACAGTTTCACCAGTTGTGAATTCACAAAATGTATCTTTACCTAATTATGACAAGGAAAGATTGGATGATGTTGCCTATCTTACCGCTATGACCCTGGTGATGATGGGGAATTATTGCCAAACTGGACATTTCGGGGGGCCACTGGCATACACTCCGTATACAGTAGCATCTCATTTAGTGGGGCCAGATTTGGGGGGACTCAGGTATGACTACAGACGCCCTAAGCACCCATATGGTGATAAATTCATGTTGGCCGGTGGGCATAATGCTCCCGTTACATACGCTCTTTGGATGGTATTAGGCGAAGCACTTTATAGAAAACACAAGGAAACAGGCGACTCTCGTTTCTTTGCGGATCCGGAGCAAATTCTCCTATCTATTGACTGCCTGGGTTTTAGGCGAGGCAGCGAAGGTATGAAAACAATACTGTCAGAGAATGGGCTTGAAGATCATCCGGTGATGGAGCAAGCAAAGATTAGGGGGATAAGGGCGCTATCTGGCCATTCAGAAAGCACCGATGTCACTAATGACGTAAATGGAGGACCATCAGGTATTGGGGTGGCCACAGCTGCAGGAAAGGCTACTTTTTGGGATATGGTGGCAGCTGATCCAGATTTAGCTCCAAAAATCATGGCGGTTGAGGGCGAATTTGCAATGACGTCAGGCCATTCACAGGAAATGAAGACCCAGGCGGTCGCTCAGCAGGTGGGAAAGAGGCTTCGCTTGCTACTGTCATACAACAATGCAGGCATCGATGACGAACTTGTCGGGGGTGTTGTACAACCACAGTATGATTCATATCGAATAGTGGACCAGTGGACTTCATATGGATGGAATGTTTTCACTGTTGATGATGCAAATGACTTTGATGAAGTTGTATCGGCCTTCAAGGCTATGGAAGATTGGGATCCAGATGATAGAAGACCTATGATACTTGTGGGCAACACTACCAAAGGATGGTGGCCTGGAGCTGTTAACGGTTCTATTCCTGAATATGGAGATCAAATTGTTAGCTATAAAAGCCATCCTTACACATTCGCAATGAATTCAGAGTATTTCGTGGCATTAGCTAGAACTTTTGAAAATAGATTTGGAGTTAAGTTTCACGGTATTAACAATGGCCCTGTTTCTGACGAAAAGGAACGAATACTACAATATAAACAAAATATTGATGTGGTTATGTCAGTTTTAGATACGACTGGACTTGGAGATTGGGTCGCTGACAGATTAGTAGAAATCGGCGATCAGGTCACAGATTCAATCCCGTTGAGAATTGACGCTAGCAAAGATCCATTTATGGATGAGAGGCTGCTCCCTCAGAATATACCGACAGAACCACAATCGTTATCAGTTACCAATCCTATGACTGGTGAAACAAAAACTCTAGACATAAAGCTTTTTGAAGAGCCTGGTCAAGCCAAAGGTGGACGACGTGCCGTCTCTGAGATAGTGAAATGGCTGAATTATGTAACTGAGAACAGAATGGTTGTGTTGGCAGCTGACTTGGCTGATTCCATTAATGTGGAAAAAGGATCGATCTGGGGCGAGTTCGATCCGGTGTTAAACCCCACGGGCAACAGATTACGTTCTGCTATTCAGGAAGCAGGCAACGCTTCGACTGCTGTAGGTCTAATTAGCCAGTCAGCATCGGTTGACCCGGAGGTTCATTCTGGAGTTTGGGCCCTTAGCGGGACGTATGGAGCATTCACTCCTCTGATGTATCTTCCGGCTAGAGTTTGGAGCCAACAAAACCAAGACAGCCCATTCAGGCTTGGAGTTCTCAATGTTCTTGCTGGTCATTCGGGTCCTGAAACTGCCGCGGACGCTCGGACACATTTTGGGATATTCTCCCCTCAGGTTTGGAAATTGTTTCCAAAAGACCAGGTTATCACTTTGAATTTCTGGGACTACAATGACGTAGCCCCTGCATACTTTGCGGCAGCATCTATAGCAGCAAGAGAGCCCAAAGTCGGTGTTATAGTGCTTGAATTTGCTAGACCTGATTTTAAAGTTGTGGATAGAAGTCGATTGGCAGACAGCGACATAAAGGCATCATCCAAAGGATTTTACCTGATCAAAGACTTCGATCCTGACAAACCAAAACAAGGATATGTTCTGGTGCAGGGCTCATCGTCTACGAACAACCTGGTATCTCAGCTGGAAAAAATTGAGAAATCTGGATTGAATGTCAGGATTATATCGGCTATCTCTGAGGAGTTGTTTAGCAGGCAGACTGAAGAATACAAACGATCAATTCTTCCAGAGTCCGCTATTTACGACATGATGATTATAAGTACAGGAACAAAAAGATTTTGGCCCACATCCAAAGTTGGACCTTTGACCGATGAATATTCTCTTGTTTCGGACTGGAATGATGAATGGCTGACTGGTGGGTCCGAAACTGAAATCCTAAAGGATGCCCGATTGGATCCAGATACTATCTTTAATGCGGTACAAAAATTTGCTTTAGATCGTGAGGATAGGATTAAGAGACAAACTGCGTATCTTGGTGAATAGTTCGTAGCACT
>CAYTAN010000053.1:2270-4872 GCA_964435605.1 uncultured Dehalococcoidia bacterium | reverse complement strand
TCTCTTGTTATGGAAGGATTTGGGTTTTTCCTTGAAACTTTGTCAATTTCGTCGATATATATAATTCCTTGTTCTGCCCTTGGAATATCGTAATCTGCGGCTTGAATCAGGCTTAGGAGGATGTTTTCAACGTCTTCACCCACATAGCCTGCTTCCGTTAAAGAGGTAGCGTCTGCTATTGCGAATGGGACGTTGAGTATTTTAGCCAGTGTTTGCGCAAGATATGTCTTGCCAGATCCGGACGGACCATACATAAGTATGTTCGATTTTTGCAATTCGATATCACTTTCCAGGTTTTGGCTGTTTGACCAGATTTTCTTATAGTGATTGTAAACTGCGACACTTAATGATTTTTTAGCGAAGTCTTGCCCAATCACGTATTCCTCAAGTCTGGCATATATATATTTTGGAGTTACTCCATCCTTGAGAGGGTTTTCAATTGGGCTTAAAGTTTCCTCGTTTTCTTCGGAAATGATTTGATCACACAGAATGACGCATTCATCACATATAAACACTCTATCTCTACCGGCAATGAGCCTTCTAACTTGATTTTGAGCCTTACTGCAAAATGAGCATAGATAGTCTGTATTGTTAGGAGTACTCAAAGAACAATTCCTTCCCGTTTATTCATCAGATGGTGATGCCATTACTACATCAATTAGTCCATATTCTTGGGCTTGTTCAGAACTCATGTAGTAATCTCGATCGCTATCTCGAGCTATTTTTTCATATGGCTGACCTGTGTGGACTGCCATGATATTCCTAATTTTATCTTGCATCCGCAAAATTTCCCGTGCTGCAATTTCTATATCAGACGCTTGCCCTTGAGCCCCACCTAATGCTTGATGCATGTGGATAGTTGAGTTGGGTAACGCAAATCTTTTCCCACTCGCACCACCGCAGAGTAGAACAGTGCCCATGCTTGCAGCCATTCCGACACATATCGTAGATACCTGAGGTCTGATGAGCTGCATGGTGTCGTAGATGGCTAGTCCTGCCGTAATGACTCCTCCAGGTGAGTTTATATAAAGATTTATATCTTTCTCTGGGTCTTCTCTGTCTAGAAATAAAAGTTGCGCAATGATAGCGTTCGCTACTTGGTCATTTATTCCAGTGCCAAGAAATACAATGCGTTCCTTGAGCAGCAGAGAATATATATCGTATGTACGTTCTCCTCTGGGGTCTCTCTCGACCACATAAGGGATGATGTTTTCTGGACTATGAAGCATCTGCTTCTCCTTCTTTTTCGTCTGATTCTTCTTTTTGAGCCTCATTAGTTGCCGAAGCTATATTTTCAAGTCTTTCCATGGTTTTTTCCATTCTTAAATTACTACGTAGGTAATTTTTCATCTCTTCGCTTTGACTAGATTCCGGGAATTCTTGCTCTGCATTTGCGAACATTTCTTTGATTTTTTCCTCCACGTCAGAATCTGTGACTTCAATTTGTTCAGTCTCAGCGAGTTTGGATAAGACAAATGATCTTGTGAGCCTCGTTTCCGCCTCTGTGGCCGATTCCTCTTCGAGTTCCTCTCGGCTTTTGCCTATCGATTGTAAATAATCGTCCAACACCATGTTGGCTTGACCTACCATGCGTTCTTGTTCCTGAATCATGTGCTCAGACTCGTGTTTAAGAAGCAGCGGAGGAATCTCAAGGGTTGCCGTCTCGACCAACGCTTCTATTAATGAGTCTCTATAGGTTCTTGTAATCTCTATGTCCGCTTCACTCTGCAAGCTTTCAGATATTTGAGATTTTAAATCGTCTAGGTCTTCGTATCCATCGCCAATACTCTTTGCGAATTCGTCGTCAAGCTCTGGCAGGACTCGAGATTTAACATCAGAAATAGTCACGTTAAATGTGCTCGTTTTACCGGCTATGTTGGGATCCGGAAAGTCTTCTGGAATATCCAGATCAAATTCTGCTGGCTCATCGACAGATAATCCGACTAATTTTTCGGAAAATCCCGGGAATGGGCGGGCGATTTCCTCGTTTACTAGGTAGACAGCATCTTTCTCATCAAATGTGGTTTTGCCGTCAATCTGTCCCTCTATTTGTGCTGATACCATATCCCCCATCTCGACAGATCTTTCTGCTGGCTCCCAAGATGCGACACTTAGTCTTAATTGTTCTATTCGCTGGTCTACAGCGCCTTCATCTAAATTTGCTACTTCTTTCTTAATTCGGATACCTTGGTAGTTTCCAAGATCCACTTCAGGTTGCAATGGGACTGTTGCGCTGAATTGGAGTGGATCCAATTCTTCCAACTCTATGCTTGGCAGCCCGACAGCGTCTAGTTCTTGATCATTGATAGCCTTGCTGGTGAGTTCCGGTAGCATGGTATCCAGCACGTCATTTATCAAAGATTCTCTTCCAAACATCTGCTCAACTATAGATCTAGGGGCTTTGCCTTTGCGAAAACCTGGGATGTTAACTCGCTGCACGACTCTTTTGTACGCTCGGTCTATGTAAGGTTCAACGTCTTCATTATCGAGTTCTATGTGTAGCGTAGTTTGTCGTTCTACGACATCATCTTGAGCTATTTTCACTTGACTCTCCTAGGTTCCTACTATCAAAAAATTTGCCCGAACAGTATAACAGTTTGCT
>CAYTAN010000053.1:0-2170 GCA_964435605.1 uncultured Dehalococcoidia bacterium | reverse complement strand
GAATTAGAAGCCATGCCGGAAAGATACGAAGAAGAAATTGAGCATATTCTTGAGGATTCAAAGGACTTACCAGAAGCTCCTGTAGACCTTCGTTTGGACCAACTGTCTCTTGGAGAAGAGATTCACGCTTTTTATCAATCAGTGAAAATTTCGCGGAAATATTCAGCCTTGGTAGCTTTAGTTTGCTTGTCTTTAGCCTGTTTCGGTTTGTTCTTTTTACTTAAGGCTCAATTTTTATGGGTTCTGGGGCTCGCGTTTGTGGCTGCCGGATATGTCTATTTGTTTTTGATCCCACAAGATATTTTATCGTCAATAAAAACTGGGTTTAGTAGACTCTGGCCTAGGTAAGGATTTCATTCGGAATTAAGAGCCAATGGATGTTTCTTTTATTTTTGCTCTGACTGCGGGTATGGTCGCCGCTTTTAACCCATGTGGAGCCGCTATGTTTCCCGCATATGTAGGTTTTCAACTCAGGTCACCCCATGAGGCAGAGAACGTACTCCGATTATGTGGCAAAGGCCTGCTGTTGGGAGGGTCTGTCACAGGTGGGTTCGTTTGTGTATTTGGTCTGACTGGCGTTATTTTTTCTCTAGGTGGACAACTTTTGGGAAATGCCTTGCCTTTCGTTGGGTTAACAATCGGGATCTTGATTACCTTTACGGGAATTGTTTTGCTTTTGGCTCCACGCAGTCTGGAGGTTCCTGTTCTGACTTCTCTATCTATTGGTTCAAATAATCGACACGTGGATACTTTTTATTTTGGTATCGCCTATGCATTGGCTTCACTAAGTTGTGCCCTACCAATTTTTCTAGCCGCGATTGGTTTGGTGGTTGGAACAGGGATTTCCATGGAGAGTTCATCAAACATTATTATCGGGACTTTGGTTTACTGTATTGGCATGGGTATTGTAATGACGTTAGTGACTCTGGCGGCACTTTTTTTTGAGGAAAGCGTTTCGATGTTTATGAACAGGTTTATACCGTATGTAGGACTACTTGGGCGGGTGGCTATGATTGTTGCAGGGCTTTATATAACGTATTACTGGATTATGGGTGACGGGAGCGAGCTGTTGATGTTTAGACTCGAGTCTTTGACCTAGTTGATATGCCTTCACGATAGCGTGAAGGCATATCTGATTTTCTTAAGATTGGGCCACTACCGGATTGGACAGTACTCCAACCTCGTTGACTTCTACTTCCACTATATCTCCGGGAAATATGTCACCTGGAGTTCCTGGCGTTCCAGTCATTATGACGTCACCAACGTGAAGTGTAACTACTGCACTGACGTATTCTATAATTTTCACCAAGGGATGTAATAGATCCGAAGTGTTTTGGTTTTGTTTCTCTTCTCCGTTTACACGGCATATAACTTGCAAATTTGTTGGGTCCAGATCCGTGGTCATCCACGGCCCAATTGGGGCGAACGTGTCCGATGATTTGGCTCGAGTCCATTGAAGGTCATTTTGTTGCCAGTCTCTTGCAGAAACATCATTTCCGCAGGTGTATGCAAAGACGAAGTCTAGAGCGTTTGCTTGTGTGGCACCTTTGCATTCTTTGCCTATAACAACAGCAAGCTCTGCTTCAGGCTGTATTTTTACTTTCTCGTTGATGGCTGCTTTTGGAATTATGATTTCGTCACCGTTACCGATTACGGACGTTGAGGCTTTCAAGAAAGGTTCTGGAGCTTCCGGGCCTGGTCTTCCCCCTAGATGACTTTTATAGTTGAGTCCGATAGCAACTACTTTGCTTGGGTTCGTTGGTGAAAGAAGCTTTACGTCGGATACAGCGTAAGAGTCATTCGTTGAGTTGTAGCTCTGAAACGGGGAACCTGTTATTTTTGTGACTGTATCACCTTCTACAACCCCATATGATACTTCTCCATTTGCCTTGAATCTTGCGTAATTGGTCATTGAAATTCTCCTTATAGTATGCCTCGAAGAGCTAATGTAGCGAGGCCATGATCCTAACACAAAAGTTAAATATTCTGGTACGAGTTACGTGTGAGATTACTCGCCACGTGATATATATTTGACACAATTATCAGAGCCGTGTTTTTTTCTGTTGGAGCAGCGGGTCAACGAGTTTAGCTTCTTTGAAGCCTTTTTCTCTTAGGATGCAGCTATCGCACTCACCACAAGGTAGGCTTTGGCCTCGGTAGCAACTCCAAG
>CAYTAN010000052.1:0-4904 GCA_964435605.1 uncultured Dehalococcoidia bacterium | reverse complement strand
TCCCAATCCAATTCAGATGCTGGAATTATTTTTACATTCTCCCGTGGACCCAATATTGAAATCGCCCTGGAATCACACCGCATTTCAACTCCCGCCAACGCAAATCTATCGGCAATGGAAGGTAGATATTCTTTAGCTATTTTGGAATTAACCAAAACTGTATCCAAAGCATTACATACCGACGGCCGTTGAACTTTGGCGTTGTACACAATATCAAGAGCCATTTCCAATGAAGCAGATCGATCAACATATGTATGGCACACACCAACACCACCATTTATGGCCGGCATTCTTGCCTCACGATTAACCATATTTACCAATTCAGATCCTCCGCGCGGGATCATTAAGTCAATATAGTCGGACATCTGCAACATTTCTTTCACCAACGCTCTATCTGTATCTCCTATAACCTGAATCGCATCCCTATTTATTCCCGAAGCCTCCAATCCATCTCTAATGACAGAACCTAAAGCTATATTAGAATTGAATGACTCGCTACCTCCGCGCAGTATTGCTGCATTACCAGACTTTATACAGAGTACTGAAACATCGACTGTGACATTGGGACGACTCTCATATATAACCCCTATAACGCCAAGAGGGACCCTCTTTTTCCCGACTTGTAAACCGTTAGGCATGTTTTTCGTATCAAACGTGACACCAAGAGGATCTTGTAAGGAAATAACATTCCTTATGTCATCCACCATTGACTTCAGGCGATCTTCTGTCAGCAATAATCTATCAACAGACGCTTCAGTTAACCCGTTTTTTTTGGCCCGTATTACGTCTTCGCTATTAGCTTCAAGAATCGAATCCAAATTCTCCAGAATCTTATCCCCTATACAAGAGATAGCATCATTTCTAACGGACCCTGGCTCCATTGCTAATCGTCTTGAAGAATTCCTGGCGGCTTCACCAATCAATTTCATATTACTCATCAATTCCACCTCACAGTGTTATTCTTCTAACTTAACCATATTATTTCTGTGTACCACCGCATCGCCGTAGTGATAACCCAATGTTTCTTCAATGGCATTAGATCTCAAATTTCTGATTCTAAGTAGATCCGCTGAAGAGTAATTTGAGATACCTATTGATATTCTTCGATTATTGTTCCCCATAATTGACACAACATCCCCTCGCTCAAAATCCCCTTCCACATCCACTATTCCAGCCGCCAGTAAACTACTGTTTTCAAAACACAACGCTTGAGCAGCGCCGCTATCTATTTTTATGTAAGTGTCATCTAACAGTCCACTGACCATCCATCGTTCACGGCTTTCAAGTCGTGAGAATCTCGACACGAAAAGTGTGCCAAGCCGTTCTCCATTAATTATCCTCACAATTACAGCATCAACTGTACCGTTTGCGATAACTACATTCGCTCCGGAAGAAGTGGCCAATTTAGCTGCCTCTATTTTGGTCGCCATACCACCACGCCCCATTCTATCGGAAGAAGGTCCGCCAAATTCATCGATGCTTTCATCAACATGGTCGACGGTAGAAATCAACTCCGCATCATCATTAAGATTCGGATCTTTTGTGAACATTCCATCCACGGTTCCAAGCATTAGTAATAGATCCGCGTCAATTACGTTGGATACCATTGCAGAAAGACTATCATTATCACCAAAAACATTACCTTCAAGTTCTTCTACCGCCACCACGTCATTCTCATTTATGATCGGTAATATCCCTCTATCCATCAAAGACCATAATGTATTCCTGAGATTTAAGTATCCCAATCTATCATTAAAGTCTCTCCGTGAAAGCAATGCTTGAGCACAAATTATTCCCTGATTGGCGAAAAGTTGTTCGTATATGTTCATCAATCTAGGTTGCCCGACTGCTGCCAAGACTTGCCTATCCAGAACATCCTTATTTTCTAATGCTGAGTCCATTGCAGACCGACCGACTGCCACAGCACCCGAGGAAACTAACACGATTTGGTAACCTCTACGTTGCAACTCAGCAATTTGGAAAACCAAATTTTCTAAGATAGACAAATCAAGTTGGCCGGACCCACTAGTTAGTAAGCTAGTACCTGCTTTGACAATAATTCGATTGTATTTGCTCTCTATGTCATTCATGGTACAAAGTTATTTGAAAAATAAGACTCAAATTATATCAATAGACAATGGTCAAGAAATAAAATATTTGCACA
This sequence comes from uncultured Dehalococcoidia bacterium, assembly GCA_964435605.1. Lineage (GTDB taxonomy): Bacteria > Chloroflexota > Dehalococcoidia > Lucifugimonadales > UBA826. The sequence continues at coordinate 2,740 of CAYTAN010000052.1, read as the reverse complement.
GACGGCTAAACTTTTTAACCTTTCAGTCTGATAAATTTTTATTACCAGCTAGGCCCGAAATCCTCAGATTCGTTATTAGTCAACCTTGTTTGTTTTTCACCTTTATCATTCATAATAAAGATATCTGAGTCTCCATCAAGCTCAGATACAAATGCGATAGTCTTCCCATCAGGAGACCATACAGGTTGATGGTCTTTCACGTCATTATAAGTGAGCCGTGTTTGTTTGTTTCCACTGGCCTCCATGACATATATTTCAGCATTACCGTCTCTTTCTGTGACGAATAACAATTTCTTACCATCGGGAGACCAAGACAAGTCGTATTCCGGCTCATCACTTTCAGTTAACCTGTAAATCTCCAATCTGCTTCCCTTTTCCCCATCACACATATCATCACTAGCTTTTTTATCCATCACATATATTTCTGGATTCCCATCCCGCTCAGATATAAATGCTATCTGGCTAGAGTCAGGAGACCAAATTGCGCCATAGTCTTCCCCACAAGTGACTTGTCTTTGATTAACACCGTCCGGATTTCTATCATGGATCCCTAACTTTTTCCTGTTAGAAGAAGAAAACAACACAGAATCTCCGGATTTAGACCAGTCTCCTACTCCAATGGCGTCCACATCCGATAATCTCGCTAGAGAAGATTCCTCAATATCAGATATATAGACCTTAGCACCTTTGCTTTTTATATCCCCCATCAGAGCTATTTGATTGCCACTTGGGCTCCATCTAGGAGTAGTGAACCTACCGGTACCTTTCGTGATTGTGAACCTCTCCATCTCCTTAACCTTTAGAACATCAACAGAGGAAGACTCCTTACTCCCAACGGAAAAGGCCATAGAGTTTCGATCTGGGGACAAGACAATGTCATATTCATCCTCAGCGGTTCCTGTGATATTAACTTCATCCCCTGACTCAGGATCTATCGAATAAATATCCAACTGGCCATCGCGATCGGACACAAAGTAGATTAAATTAGAAGAAGAACCGCACGCTGTCCACAAAAGTACTGAACAAAATGTCAACACAATGCATAAATTTATTCTCATTCTTCTGCTCATACTCGATTTTAACCATAGAGCTACACGAAGTTCTACAAGTTTGAGCAACTCGTTAATAGCAAAACACATATTTATAGGCTGAAAATATCTCTAAATTCCGATAGCGTAGCAAGCTCGCCTTGGGTCTGCACCAGCCGCCATGACGCCGGTAGCTGGGTCTCGCTTTGCTACCGTCGCACCCATCCCACATGTTGCCGAAAAAACTATGTCATGTCCCAAATGTTTAAGCCCCTCAATAACTGCTTCATCAAATCCTTCCTCCAAAGCCAGTTGACCAGGCAAATAGGTATGTGGATAAAAAGAATTAGGCGCGCTTAAACTTGAAAATCTCGGTGCCTCTGATGCTTCCTGCGGGTTCATTCCCCACAAGATTGTATTGAGTACCATTTGCAAATTGGCTTGGGCTTGAGCATCTCCTCCAGGACAGCCAACAGTAGCAACGGGGGTTCCTTTATAGGAAATCATGTAATTTATGATGGTCGTTCTTGGACGTTTCATTGGTTCAACCACATTAGGATGACCTTCAACAAAATTTAACATTTCACTTCTGGTGCTTAAAGCAAACCCCAATTCTGGAAAGAACACTGACTTATTAAAAGCCCCACCACTCGGAGTGGCGCACACCATATTTCCGTCTTGATCAATCGCGGATATATGAGTCGTTCCACTTTCATGATTTAGATCAATACCACCACCCTCCATATAGTTCGGCTGATCTGAGGCTACCCCTTGCTTACTCGAGTAAACCCATGGATCTCCAAATAGTGGTAATCCAGGATATGCTCTATCGAACTGTATTAGCTTGGCTCTTTCCACCCCATATTCCTTCGACATCAACCCATCTATAGGGATCTCAGAGAAATCAGGATCTCCATAGAAAGCTTCCCGATCAGACAACGCTAGTTTCAGAGCCTCAGTTATCACATGTACATACTCGGTTGAGTTATGGCCCATGCTTTTAAGATCAAAGTTTTCCAGGATGTTTAATGCTTGCAGAAGCACTGGTCCTTGGGTCCAAGTCGAATGGCTAAGAATATCAAATCCCATATACGAAACACTCAAGGGAACGTCATATTGTTCAACATAAGTTTCCAAATCATTCTTCTCTAATATCCCACCAACTTTAATGGAACATTCGGAGATTTTTTCTGCTATCTCACCACTGTAAAAACAATCCCGAGCCGCCTTAATACCATCGGACCTAGACCCACCAACAGCCTTAGCGGAATCAACAAGGTTTCCAAGTACAGTACCTAATGATTCTTGAACCAGTATAGTTCCGGCTTCCGGAATTTCACCTGAGTCAAAAAACACTTCCAACCCACCTGGAGGAAATAATTCGAATTGCTTTATTGAATCGCCAGCGCCAAGCCGGCCAATCATGTACTCATAGTTAACTATACCGCTCTCGGCATATTCGATAGCGGGGCTAAAAACTTCCTCAACGGACATTGTTCCATATCTATCTAAAAGGGACAGGCAACTAGCCACTACCCCCGGCACTGTAAATGAATGAGGAGCTGATTTTCCTGGTCCCGTGGGAATAGATTCATAACCCCTAGAAATGAAATATTCTGGCGTTGCCTTTCCAGAAGCAGTCCCTTGGCCACTCAGCGATAATACGTCACCACTTTCCTTGTGATAAAGCATAAAAGTCGACTCAGCTCCCA
>CAYTAN010000051.1:0-5038 GCA_964435605.1 uncultured Dehalococcoidia bacterium | reverse complement strand
TAAGCGAAGACAACGAGAATGAATTTACATTCCTAGGCAAAAAGTTTGTTTCAGGAAAAACATTCGCCGAACATACCGATCTGAATAAAAGAGATATGGACGAACACATCAAGTGGATCAAAGACGCGAAAAGAATGGCAAATTGGGTAATAATGTCTTTTCATTGTCATGAAAGTGGTGAGGTTCCATCAGACCCACCAGAGTTTCTGGTTGATTTTGCTCATCGATGTATTGACGCTGGGGTGGATATTTTTTTGGGCCATGGCCCACATATCACCAGAGGAGTAGAGATTTACAAGGATAAACCAATTTTTTATAGCCTTGGAAACTTTATTTTTCAAAACGACACCGTAAAATGGCAACCCTCACAAAACTACGACATACACAATTTGGATTTTAGCTCAACTCCAGCAGACTTTTATGACGCTCGAAGTAACTATGGTTCACGAGGATTTGTTAGCAATTCCATCTATTGGGAAAGCATAGTGACGAAAATAACCTTTGATTCCCATAAACTTTCCAGCGTGCAATTGTATCCAATCAATCTCGGTCACGGAAAATCAAGAGCGGTGTCAGGAAGGCCGTTGCTCTCGGACAACACTTTAGGAAATACAATATTGGGACGTATCAAATATATCTCTGAGAAATATGGGACGACAATAAAAATTCATGACAATATCGGCGAAATTGAACTGTAAGCACAAACGTCTCAGTCCGATCTTTCTTCAGGCGTCGCAATCCTAAAAATAGTCCAATGCCTAAGCAAAGCAATCTCTTCTCCAGCGTTATCTTGAACCAAAACATCAAAATTAGCAAAGTGATGTGATTTACGTTCATAAACATCCAGTAACCGAGCTCCTCCAATAACCGTAGTATCTAGAGGCATTTTTTTTAGATGTTGAACTCTACTTCTTGTGTGCATTGAAGTAGGAATTATAAAATTATGCCTCAACAATTTTTCTGCCCACCCGGCGATCCATGATGGATGAGCAATCGCAGATTGACCAATAAAAATCGGGTTGTCTGTATGTTGCTTTACTGATAGGAACTCCTCGTTTTCTTCGTTAGAAAACGTCAGAGTTTTTGCATTCCAATCTCTGCCAACTTCCACATCTTCTAAAATCATAAGTCTCTTATCTTCTACCTCCTCTACTACATTTATAGAAGTGGGCCGAATGAATTCACTCACCCATGGAGCATCGCCAAGACCGACTTTACCCGAGACACAGACAACATTTTTCTGATTACTCATTGTAATTTCCCATTCAGAAGTGCTGTTATCAATCATTCTCTCAGCTTTAATAGTCAAAACATCCTTTGGAAATGTCGGCTGTCTAAATGAATATTCAGACCACCCTCGATCTAGCCAATCTTCCCCCAAAGCCTCGAGTATAGTGTCGGTACACCATCCCCAAACTGTCACTCCCCCCACCAACGGCCCTGAAAAACCATAGCTATTTGCCACTTCCGTTGAATGTATAGGATTTGAAATATTCGGACTATCTTCATCATCCAAATATGCAACAAATGTATTTTCAATGATTTTATTTGACATTAGATCACTTTATTTTTCCTTATGCAGATGGTCAAAGTTCATAGTTATAGTCAATAACAACTAAAATATATAATCCATATCTTGATGCGGAATCCCAACATCCATATAGGTCTCTCCTCTTTGCATATAACCTAATTTAATATAGAAGTCTTTAACTTCCACCTGCGCAGACAAAGTGACTCCTGGACACCCTTTTTCTTTCAATATATGGTGAAGCTTATTCATGATGGATCTACCTATTTGGTTGTCACGCATGATTCTTTTAACCGCCACCCGACCTATATGCGGATATTCGTCTTCAGGAACGTCAAATATAATGCGAGCTGTTCCCACTATTTGCAGGTTAGAAATAGCCACGACATGTATAACTTTCCCATCTAAAATAGCCCCTATGTTATCTAGGTGGTCCACTTCATCACATACTGGAATCTTTTGCTCATCCACAAAAACTTCAACCCTTAGATCTAAGGCAGCACGTAAATCCTCTTTGGTATTTACTACATGTATTTCTACCATATAGCACATAGCTCCCATAATATTTCTAATTCCCTGTCAAAAAATACAGTTGATAGATACTAAAATGAAGTGGTAAATGAATCAACTTTCATTGCGAAAATTAATCAAGTTAGAGAGCCAGAACCTTGGCCCAAATCCCTGGGCGCCCATTTCCCCTGCTCAACCATCAACAAAAAATCAGAAACTACACTATTAAACAGGCCTGGTTCTTCCAAATTAATAGCATGCCCGGATCGAGGAAAAACCACTAATCCGGAACTAGAAATATGTTTTTTTAGAAATAGCGATGGATTTATACACGGATCATCCTCATCTCCAGTCATAATCAAAGTCGGAGTCTCGATCCGATGAAGTTTATCAACCAGATCAAAAATCGGAGGTCGTTTAGACAGTACCCCCTCAAAGGTATTTGCAGAACCTATGGAAGAATGTTCCATAAATTGTGACCTAAACAAGTCGAATGCTTTGGGAGATTTATTACGTAACTGAACTCTCGCAGGTCCAAAAGCATAGTTTCGCATATAGTTCATTCCTTTCGACTTCATTCCATCTGACATTTCAAGAACCTTTTGACGGAAAATATCTGGTGCATCAGAACCTGTTCCTGTACCAGCTATAACCAAAGAAGAGGTCATTTCAGGATTAGTGAGGCCAAAATTCAAAGCCACGTTACCTCCCATTGACAGGCCCACTATATGAGCTTTGTCGATCTTCAGATAATGCATAAGACTCTTTAGATCACCTACCGATTGATCTTGGCTGTAATCGCCCACATCCTTAGGTATTTCAGATGGATAATAACCCCTAGCACTATAAGTGACTGTTTTATAGAGACGACTGAAATATTCAACTTGCGAATCCCAGGATCGGTAGTCACCGGCAAATTCATGACAAAATATAATCGGGTATCCAGTTCCATTAGTTTCAAAAAATAATTTTATTCCATTCACATCAGCTATTGGCAACCTCATAACTCCTAAATGGTATTGGCTTTGGGAATTTGTGAGGATTGTACATCCTTGAATTGATGCTGATAAATAATGAGGCAGTAAAAAGCTGACGCCTTTACTATTTAATTCTGCTAAGTTGAATGGCCATTTAACCATTTTCTGTATTCAAAGAATTTTTAATTTATTTTTTCAATCGTGATTCGCCGCATGCTAAATTGCATCCTAAATGGCTATTTCTCCATTGAGTCGTGAGCCTGAACAGCAAAGTGATTTGTATTAGACACCGTAAACTGCAAATCAAATTGAAAAGAGCATGAATTACTAGAAATTGACACTAAAAGAAACCCAATATACAGTCGCTTGATATCGTGACTTTTGAAAAAATGGAGAAGATATGAAAGTAACAGGTGTAAAGACTTATGTAATTGAAAATGAACCAGGAGTAAGAACTGGTGGAGGTGGTCAGACCGAACAATGGTACGTGGGTGGTAAATATTTCCTCATATTAGAACTAACTACAGATGAAGGAATAGTGGGAATCGGAGAAAAACTTACTGGAAGCTCTTTCACTGGAAAAATGACATGGAAGGATTTCAAATCTCAAATACAGCTAGTTCACGAAACAGTCGAAGCTTTTGTCATAGGTCAGGATCCTTTCAATATCGAAAAAATCTATTACGAAATGTATGCAGGAAGACATGATTACAGACTACCCAGTCTACATTTTGGGATGGTGATTTCGGGAATAGAAATGGCCCTATGGGATATTGTTGGTAAAGCTAATAATCAACCGATTTACAACATGCTCGGTGGAAGGTGTTGGGATAAACTTAGAGCCTATGCTTATATGCCTCCCATACCAGAAGGAAAACCTGAAAATGCCGGAGCTGTGGCAGAGCAGCTACTTGCCGAAGGCAATACCGCATGTAAGTTTGATCCTTTTCATCCAATAACCGGAGTGCCCAGAGATATCAGTTTAAAAGAAATAACCTACGCTGAAAACATTTTTAAAAGTATTAGATCAGCTGTTGGTAATGAACTCGAGGTTGGATTGGGCACGCATGGACAGTTAACAACTTACAGCGCAATAAGAGTTGCACAGGCGATAGAACCGTACCAGCCATTCTGGTTTGAAGAACCTGTTTCACCAGAAAACATAGATGAAATGGCTCGAGTGGCTGCTCATACCAGTATTCCAATAGCTACCGGCGAAAGGCTGGCGACCATATTTCAGTTTTCTGAGCTATTAAGAAAACAAGCTGCGCAAATTATTCAGATTGATATTGGTCAGGCAGGAGGCATATTAGTTGGGAAAAAAGTGGCAGCTATGGCAGAAGCGAGTTATGCAGTAATAGCACCCCATATGTATTGTGGACCGGTCGCAGCTGCAGCAGCTATACAAGTGGCTACCTGTTCTCCAAACTTTATGATCGCCGAAGCAAACCAAGGATCTCTACATAAAAAAATATTTAAGGATCCTATAGTGTTTGAGAATGGCTATATAAAAATTCCAGAAGGGCCTGGACTAGGAGTTGAATTTGATCCTAAGGTTCTGGAAAAACATTTGGTAGGCTAATCACTGACTGGGGAGTCAGCTCGACTACGTCTCGCTCTTTCCCAATTAATAGAAAAGGAATTTTTACAAATGATAGTTGTGAGAGCCATTCATTAACCGTCAGGTAGAAGTCTAAAGTGATACTAACGCCTATATAACAACGACAAAGAAACAAAAACAACTACACCAAGAGAGGCGCCACCAACCATACAAATGTTTTTATCCATATTAAAAACCGAACACATTACTAGGTAATAAGCGAAGGCTGAGGCTACTGACGGAACAAGAGCCTTTGACAACGCATTTTTTGTCTTTTCACTAATAATCATGCCACCATCATACACTTGCGAAAATGATTCGTGGTGAATGGCAACAACCCAAACACTGCCCCTACTACACTTCGTCCGTCCGCAACTAGTCCTTATTTAGCTACAAAAACCTGTATAATAGTGGTCTGCAATT
>CAYTAN010000050.1:0-5048 GCA_964435605.1 uncultured Dehalococcoidia bacterium | reverse complement strand
GTAGTTCAGAAATAGATATATCCTTCAATATTTCGCCTTCGGGAGTTACTTCACGTAATACGTCCCCTAATATCCCTTCATATTCCTCAGGGTCTGGCGTATACCCTCCCCTAATCTTGCTTGCCCATTTATCACCTAATTGCTCAAAAGCTAAAACCACAGTATTGCCATTTTCCAGGCGTACAAAATCATGATGGATCATGGGATCTCGATACTCCCAGACGATTTCATTGTCCCAATTAAGTTCAACGAGACTTCTTGAAGAGCCACCTATCCCATTTACGACGTCACAGTCATCTGGAGGTAAGGTTCTGCAAAGTAGATTTCCGTTCTCAAGCAAAGTAGCGTAAACAATGCCCTCGTCATGATTCCATCTGTGGACAACCTGCCCATCCATATCTATGAGAGTAGCGTGCTTTCCCCCCTGAGAACTGAAAAGCGTATATCCCTTCTCAGCCGAAGGACTGTTATGTATTATCCCGGTAGGGTGGTGAATTGAGCGACCCATTTAAACTGTCCTTCATTAATTGCTTCAACCGATACAGATAGCAAACAAAGAATTACTCCGAAGTCAATGGAGTACCTTCTCTATTGGCCCATTCACCCATAGAACCATCATAATTTCTAACGTTTTGATACCCAAGAAGAGCGAGAACAAATGCACCGTGCGCCGCACGGATTCCTCCCTGTCAATATGTGACTATCTCTTTCTCTGGTGTGATTCCGGCAGTTTTAAGTATTTCATTTAATTCCTCAGCCGTTTTTATCGTATGATGAGAATCACGGGTAATGAAGTTAGTCCATTCAAGATGGATTGCCCCAGGCACCCTACCAGACCTTTCATTTCCCCTGGAATTGGTACCGTCCCACTCCCCATCCGATCTAACATCCAAAAATATTGTGTCTTCATTACCAATTCGAGATTTCCCGTAGTCCAGCAGGCAAATCAAGTCACTATTAACTTGCGGAGTGAACGTTGCTTCAACAGAAATTGGTGGATCAATTGACGTAGGCCTGCCCTCTGAAAACCACTTCTTCCAACCGCCGTTTAAGACCTTCGCGTTGGTATGACCATAATAATTCAAAACCCACCAAAACCTTGCTGCCCACAAACTACCATTGCTGTCGTAACTTACTACGGTGGTTTCATCACTAATGCCCATCTCTTCAAATAACTGTTTAACGACTTGCGGCTCAGCTACCCAAGGATAGTCTGTTGAGTTTTCAGGATACTTGGGATGCTTAATATAATGGTGCACTTTTATTCCGACGGCGCCTTGAATATGCGCCCTTTGGTAGGAATCGAACATATCGCAATCCACAATCCTTACATTAGGATCGTCTAAATGGGACTCTAACCATTGCCCTTCCACCAAAATTTCGGGATTTGCATAGCTATGTGACGTCAATTTAAATCTCCCTGTCTAAATGAAAGCTCAAAGTGGCGGGAGTATAACACAGCGAATTTATCAAATCCTTCGTAATTGAGGAATAACTTCTTCCCTTAACATTGATAGATGCCACATGTGGTCAAAAACGGGATTCAGCATCAACATCTGAGCACCTGCGTCAATTACTTTCTGCAGATCTTCAATCACTTTCTCCGTAGAGCCCCAGACAGAAACATTAACTGCCATATCAGAGTTACCATAATTGCCTTCAAACCAACGTCTTAACCTATTTTCTGCCCGTTCTTCGTCATCATCAATCGCAACATATACCCGCTTTGAAATAGTAAACTCGGAAGACTCGATCCTTTGAATATTAATTTCGTTTTCAATAATTTTTACATGATTTACGAACTGTGAAGTTGAAGTTGATCCTGCTCCCATCCAGCCATCTCCATGACGTACCGCTCTTCTTAATGAATCAGGATGCCTACCACCAAACCAAATAGGCGGCCTGGGTTCTTGAACCGGCTTAGGATGGAAAGGAAGGTTTTCAAAATCCCAATATACGCCTTCATAGGAAGGTGAATCAGAACACCATAACTGCTTGATCACATCCAAAGATTCAATAAAATGCTTTACCCTTCTTGAAGACGGTCCGCCAAGCATATGGTAATTTCGCGGAGATCCGCCTAAAGCATACCCAAGGATCAGTCTGCCTGCGGACAAATGATCCAGAGTCGCCAGTTCCTTAGCCAGCAATATTGGATTTCTTGTGGTCCCAATTAAAACGGCAGTGCCTAATTTAATCTCGCTGGTAAAAGCAGCAACATATGTAAGCAGGTTTACAGGCTCCAAGGTGTCGATAGAGCCAATAATTTTTTCCTGAACCCAAAGACTGTGGTACCCCAATTCTTCAGCTTTAATTGAGAATGATTCCACTAAATTAATATCTATCGGTTCATCAATAAAAACTTGTGGAATCGCAATTCCACAAGGAAAATCGTTTTCGTTATTCACAATACAAAACTGCAGGAACTAATATCGAAGGCTGTCCAAACTTTCATTATTGTTCCCAATGCGGAGGCAGAATTGGTTTCTCCCTCGGTCCATACAGATAATTTGTAATCCATTCCTCCGCAAACAAACCGTCCCTGTAAGTTGAATCTTCCGACTCATGAATAGTCACTTCGCCCTGTATGCGATCAGAAAATTCTCCCAAAAAACTTTGGCTGTAGATACCCGAACTATTATCAGCCATTATTAAAGTCACTGCATCAACCGACTGGGCATGCCACTTTAGGTTGAAATATCCCAATATTTGCCCAACTGTTTTCTTATTCCCAGAATAAAAACGTAGATAATCATTGAATTCTTCCAGTGGGTAACCTGAAGAAACACTTGCAGCTTTTAGAGTGTCTACCAGATAGGCAGGAGTAGATACAACATGAGTGACTCCACCATGCAGTGATGCTGCCAAAATAGCATTGTCATTACCCCATGCAACTACTTTTGATTTATCAACTTCTGGTCTTGTCATCAGAAAATCAAGACCTCTGATGGTATCAGCTGCTATTCCCCGATAAACATAAGTATCCAAGGAATCGAGTCCATCAGTCAGCTGCCCGGGGTACATAGCGGCATACGGCTTATCAGAATTTCTCATTCCTCGACAGGCTATGGAGAATGTCAAAAATCTACTGCGAATTCTATTGGACGTTCCTTGAGGAATAACTTCAAGAACACTGGCGTTTTTAGGAACATAATAAATCGTAGGAAACGGCCCCTCACCCTTGGGAATACTCAGATAACCAAAAATCCTGTAAGGGCCCACACTAGTTAAGGTCACTCCATAAAGATCACAGAACTTATTGCTCCTTAAAGGGATAGGTGAAACTTCAGGAGCTACAGGCAAATCAGACAATTCTTTGCCTAAGGCATACCAAAACTTACCGAAATCTAAAGGCCTGCTATCTGCCATTTTTATCTTCCCAATATTTGTGTTTCAAATGAGTTTCAAATTTTGTTCAAAAAAATCATCAATAACAGCAGAATGATGAATTCGACCCGCATCATGACCGTGCCCGTCATATTCATATAATTTTTTATTCTCACTTTTTATTTGGTTAAACAAGGCGTATCCAGTTTCAGGAGGGCATACATTGTCCTGTAATCCGATATTCATGATTATTGAGCAATCAATTTTGTCGGCGAAGCAAATACCATCGAAGTATGACAACGTCTCAAAAACCTTTTCTTCAGATCCTTCATAGTAGTCAATATAGTCATTTATTTCCTGATATGGATATGAATCAGTTAACTTGATAGCGTCCTTAAAACCACAAAGGTACGGGGCACCCGCCGAAGCCGCTTTTATTTCTCTTCGAATTGCTGAGGTAGCGATAGTTAGCCCTCCCCCTTGACTGCTGCCGGCCACACCTATCCTGTCGGAATCAACTTCCGGTCTAGACAAGAGAAAATCTACTGCTCTCCAAGCATCTGCATAGAACCCTCTATAGGAATATGTGTTCCTATCCAAAATTCCATAGGTCAATAAACCAGGGTAGCCTGGGTCAAATTGTGAACGGCTTCTTACTTTGCCTCGCGGATTTACAGAGATACATGCGTATCCTTTCTTCGCCCAATCTTTCGGCACAGGAGGATCACTTTGATATCCGGGCATCAGGATTATTGCTGGTAATTTTCCGCTTGTTTCCATGGGCTTCGCATACCAGGCAGATACTTTCAGATTGTCTATACTGTCATAATATGCCTGAAAAACCTCTACTTCAGAATCAGATCTGAATTCATCTTTGTCGCACACAGGATTTAAATCAAAGGTCTTTAATTTCTCTACGACATCCCCCCAAAATATGTCAAAATCATTTGGCCGAATAACTTCGCATAGATAATTTTTGTCTATCGCCATAATAAAATACTCATTGAATTTTCAAATTATTTACATAGCATCTCGGTCCGATTGTACTCAATTGATACTATGAGTCAAACAACAAAATAAACTTTTATTAGAGTGCTTAACCAAATCACAAATATGTCCACAATCAGAAGTATCAAAAATAGTCAAAACACTACTTTTGTTACAGTACTGGTCACAGTACTGATTCTAGCCGCATATTTAAGGCTTGATGGAATATCCTGGGATCAAGGCTTCTCCTACAGTCCGCATCCAGACGAAAGAGCGATTCTAATGAAAGTCGCTGAAATAGATTTTCCAAATGACAACATCCAATCGCTTTTAAACAAAGATTCCAGTAGTTGGAATCCCCGATGGTTTGCTTACGGAACATTCCCAATATATTTGCTCAATACTGTTCAATCTGTAATTGATCCAATTGCATTTGAAAAGCCGTCAAATCCAAGAACGGCAGGAAGAATCTTATCCGCCTTAGCTGATATTGGGACTGTTTGCGGCGTGGCTTTACTTGGCAGAAGATTTTTTTCTCCGTCTGTAGGCCTATTGGCATCCGTCTTCACAGCGTTTGCCGTGATACATATACAACTTGCCCATTTCTTCACTTTTGATACCTTTGTCACATTTTTCTCAGTATGGACATTATTTTTCTTATACAAAGTGGCAACCTCTGGAAACAAAAAAGCTTCTATTATTTCTGGCTCTCTTATCGGACTTGGAATTGCATC
>CAYTAN010000049.1:0-5086 GCA_964435605.1 uncultured Dehalococcoidia bacterium | reverse complement strand
CCTTATTTCCAACAGCATTCTGCTGATATGTTCATGATCGACGTTCCCTGGAACGGATTTAGCCAATCGAAAAAAGTCGGGGATCTTGCTGAAGTGTTCCAACACAATGTTGCTCCCCATAACTACTACAGTCATTTGTCTACTTTTGTTAGTGCCTCCTTATGTGCATCTTTACCAAATGTACGGATTATGGAGATCGACATTGATGATGTCCCGTGGAAGGATGAATTAACTACTTCCAAGCCTGAGATAATAGATGGCTATATGACAGTTCCAAGTGGACCTGGCTGGGGAGCTGATATTAATGAAGAAGTTGCCAGAGCTCATCCATGGGATGGGAATAAAAGAGGCTATGCTCCAGGTAGCACTCCTCCAGAGCTTTTGTACGGTCTACCTAGTTAGATTAACGGTTACTCACCGATCCTGATTTTCTAATACGAATTTTTGTATGAGGTCGGAAACATACCTCGGCCGTTCCATATACATGTTGTGCCCGGTATCATCAATTATAATTTTTTGAAATATCCCTTCATAGTTAAAGGGTTTGCTCACATCTATGTAGGCTTCTTGCCGGTCTTTGCTTACCATTAAAAGTACTGGCATTTGAAGTCTGGGTAACATTTCCAATATATTGACATAATCTCCTTTTCGGTGTTTCCAGTCCATTGTCATGCGGTCCCATTTAATGTCAATTCTATCGTCGCATTGAAATGTTTCATGATTGATTACATCGTCGACCACTTGAGAATCCCAGTTTTTTGTTAGTGGGTGAGATATGAGAGTTTGTTTCAGCTCGTCTAAGTTTTTCCAAGTGCGTCTTTTACGTTCCGAGCGTTTCGATACCATCTGCTGAAATGATTTGTCGACCACCAACATTGGCTCCATTAAAATGAGCATATGGAATAAATTTGGATTTTTAAGTGCCGCTAATACCAGAGCGACAGCACCATTAGAATGACCGATACCAACACATCCTTCTGAAGCAACATACTGGACAAGATTGATTATTTCTTTACTTCTATCAGAGAATTTATATTTTTCACCCGGCCAGTCACTATCCCCGTGACCAAGAAAATCGTATGCGTAAACGTTGCTCCATAGCGACAAGTTTCTGGATACACTATCAAAACTTCTACTTGTCCGCATGTCTCCGTGGAACAAAATAATGTTCGTTTCTGACTGAATGCAGTTGGGGTGCCATGCCACATAGTGACCTTGGCTATTGAAAACGCGGATAAAATTTTTGGTCGGATCTATGTGTTTTTCAATATACATGGGTCTGTACTGATTATTTTAGATTCCGCACGAAGTGATTAAAGGGGACTATTTACCCACCGGATATTGCTGGCAAGAAATGTATCTCACTATCTGAATTTACTTTCTGTATTAATCCAAGGGGGGTGATTTCGCCATCGACGGCTATGGATATATTTGGCTTGACCCGACCATCCTCTACTACTCGATCTTTAAAACCAGGGAATTGTTGATCGAGGTTGTCGATTATTTGCCGGATATTAGCCCCACCGATTTCAACTTTCTGTTTGCCATCGGTGAGGCTTTGCATTAGCGACGGGACGAATATAAGCGCCATTTTGTCGCAGGATTTATTGAGATTTGGTTGACTGTATTGCACCTGGGCTCATGGGGAGTTCTGTCATCCTCTTACCGGTAGCGTCGTATATAGCATTCGCTATTGTAGGGGTTGGAGGTACTATATTTGCCTCTCCAACTCCTCTGACACCAAATGGATGGCCAGGATTTGCTACTTCTACGATAACCGTGTCTATCATCGGAAGATCTAGAGAAGTTGGCATCCTATAATCGAGCAGGCTTGAGTTTGTCATAGTGCCGGCATCGTTCATAAAATATTCCTCGTTCAGTGCCCATCCAATACCTTGTACGCTACCACCCTGCATTTGTCCTTCAACGTAGCTTGGATGTATGGCTTTGCCGACATCTTGAACGCATGTAAACCTTTCGACAGTGGCTTTGCCTGTGTCAGGGTCAATAGAGACATCAGCGATGTTCCCTGCGAATGATCCCCCCACACCTTTAGGGTTCACAGAGGCGCTTCCTGATATACCGCCTCCAGTGTCGCTCATTTGCTCTGCGAGTTCTTTGAATGTCATTTTCAATTCAGAGTCGCTCTGAGAACTGATGACGCCATCTTCCATTTGAAGGTCATTAGCATCAACATCCCATATACTAGCGGCCCGGTCTATACATTGTTGTTTGACGTCTTGGGCAGCTTCGTATGCAGCCCATCCTGTTGCAAAGGTTGTTCGGCTTCCCCCTGTTACTGCGGTGAATCCGATTGTGTCTGTATCTACTACGGATGGTCTTACGTCTTCGACCGGAATTCCTAGAACTTCTGCTGCGTGCATAGCAATTGAGGTTCTTGAGCCGCCTATGTCTGTCGATCCTTCTGTTAGGTTGACTGACCCATCCTTGTTTACAGCTATGTTGCATGCTGAATCGAAACCGATGTTAAACCAAAATCCGATCGCGACACCTCTACCTGTACCTTCTTTTTTAGCAGATTGATAATGTGGATGATCTCTCATTGCTTCCAGAACTTCCTTGGCCCCAATCCTTCTAAATACAGGGCCGTCTGGCCTTCGTGTTCCTTCCGCAGCAACGTTTTTTAACCTCAGATCTATTGGGTCCATTCCGAGTTTTTCTGCAAGCTCATTCATTGCTTGTTCTGCTCCGAAAGCAGCGTTTGGAGCACCAGGTGCTCTGTAGGCTGCAGTCTTTGGCTTATTAACAACAACATCGTATCCGTCGATCAAAGAGTTTTCTATGTCGTAGGTCGAGAAGACACATTGAGCAGCAGCTCCAACCGGTGATCCTGGATAGGCTCCAGCTTCCATGGCCATCCACGCGTGAGCGGCTGTGATGGTTCCGTCGTGCTTAGCTCCTATTTTGATTCGGACTTGTGATCCTGGTGTAGGGCCAGATGCTTCGAAAGTTTCCCTTCTGGTCATAACTATTTTTACAGGGGATCCTGTTTTTTTGGACAGCAGGGCGGCTACAGGCTCAACGTATATAGGGATTTTTCCTCCAAATCCACCACCTATTTCCGTGGGTGTAACCCGTATCATTGAAACAGGCAGATCCAAGAGGTCAGCTAGGCTGTCTCTCACAACAAATGATCCTTGTGTGCTGCACCAGACATGCAGTCTCCCGTCCGGGCTCCAAAGCGCAGTTCCATTGTGGGGCTCAATATACCCCTGGTGCACGGTCTTCGTATTGTATTCACGTTCAACTATCACATCGGCTTGATCGAAGCCTTTGGAAATATCTCCTTTAACATGCTGGAAGTGAGAGGCGACATTGCTGTTGGTGCCCGTGTCGTTTCCTAGTTCTTCCGTGGTTAATGTGTCATGAAGTATGGATGCTCCATCTGACATTGCTTCCTGTGTAGTTAATACTGGATCAAGTACTTCGTATTCAACTTCTATTAAGTCTATGGCTTCTTCAGCTACGTGGACGTTAGTCGCTGCGACTCCAGCGATTGCATGCCCTGCGTAGAGAGCTTTGTTGCTGGCTAATATATTGTCTCTCAACCAGTTGACTGTGGTTTCATCTTCCCCCAAGTCGACAGTTTTGTCTCCTACCTTTGGAAAATCACTCGCTGTGACGATTGCTCTTACCCCATCCAAGGCCTCGGCTTTTGATGTGTCAATCGAAATTATTTTCGCATGGGCATGTGGACTTCTTAAGATCTTTCCGTGTAGTAGGCCCGACGCATCAAAATCCGCTCCATATATAGCCCGGCCGGTGACTTTATCAGCACCATCATGGCGCACAGGTCTTGTGCCAACAACCTTGTATTCGGTGTTGGATAGAACCATATTTCTTTCGTAATCTGAAGTCGTCATGAAATTAAGCCTCCTGCATTCTTTTAGCGGCGTCTTGAACTGCTCTGACTATCTTGTCATATCCAGTGCATCTGCATAGGTTATTGGCTAACCAGAACCTGATTTCGTGTTCAGTGGGATTTGGGTTTTTTTCTAGGAGAGCTTTTGAAGCAATAATGAAGCCTGGCGTGCATATTCCGCACTGTAAGGCCGCATTTTCTAAGAAAGCTGCTTGGATTGGGTGAAGGTTGCTTCCATCAGCAACTCCTTCAATAGTTTCTATTTCGGCGCCTTCAGCTTCCACTCCTAGAACTAAACAAGATGTCACTACTCTTCCGTCCATGTTGACGGTACAGGCTCCGCAGTTTCCATCGTTGCATCCTTCTTTAGTCCCTGTTAAGCCTATAACATCTCTCAGGCACTCTAAAAGGCTTTGTCTCGGCTCGCAAAGAAAATCTACTTGAGCCCCATTTATTCTTGTTTGTACGTATGTTTTTGCGGGCATTTATTTAACTCCCCTGTGCTCTTTCGACCGCTGTATTCAGGGCCCTTCGCGTTAATACTTCACATAAATGTTTGCGGTACTCAGCTGTACCTCTCATGTCTGATATTGGCTTGGCTGCCTCTTTAGCTGCATCTGCGGCCTTTTGAATAGCTGCATCCCCAACTGGCTGACCTACCAAGGCTTGTCCAGCCGCTTCCACAAGTATCGGTGTAGGTGCAACTGATGCTAGGCATACTCGCCCTGCTGTAAATGTACCGTTTTCTATATTCACGGAGACTCCGGCGCCAGCGACAGCTATGTCCATTTCATTCCGAGGGATGAACCTTATATAGTTGGCCCCGAATCCTGAATCGTTACTCGGGAAATTTATTGAGATTAGAAGTTCATCTGCAGCGATCGATGTTTGTCGTGGCCCGGTGCAGACTTCCTCAACCGGTATTTCCCTGGTTCCATTTGGACCTATGATTTTCGCTGTTGCGTTGTGGGCGACCAAATTAGGTATGGAATCACCACTTGGGGCAGCGTTGCACAGATTGCCCCCTAGCGAGGCTCTTCCCTGTATTTGGGTACCGCCTATCAAAGATGCGGAATCTATCAGGGCTGGATAGTGCTTTATTACGTCGTCGTTGTTGTAAATCTGGTAGCAGGGCACAGCAGCTCCTATAGTCAGGCCAGCGGACGGACTGTAGCTGAGCTCATTCAACTCAGGGATGCCTTT
>CAYTAN010000048.1:2020-5131 GCA_964435605.1 uncultured Dehalococcoidia bacterium | reverse complement strand
TGAGAGAGCGATCCGCGGAATACTTAGTTGGATTAAATTTGCCGGGATATTCGATTGGTGGATTAAGTGTAGGAGAATCCAAGCCTGTCATGTATGCCACAATCTCCAGTACAACGAAATTTCTCCCTAAAAATAAACCAAGATACTTGATGGGTGTTGGATCTCCTGAGGATTTGGTTGAATCCGTATTTAGAGGCATTGATATGTTCGACTGTGTTTTACCGACCAGAGTTGCGAGAAAAGGAGCTGTCTACACTTTGGAAGGACGAATTAATATCACTGGTGCCAAATACACTGCTCTGGATCAAAAAATAGAAGAGACTTGCGACTGTTATGCTTGTGAAAACTATTCTGTTGGATACCTGAAGCATCTTTTTAAATCAAAAGAATATTTGGCATACAGGCTGGCTTCTATTCACAATTTAAGATTTATCGTGAGGCTAATGGGAGATATAAGAAGAGCAATACGAAGCGGGAAATTTGCCGGGTTTAGGGATGCGTTTCTCTCAAATTATCGATCCGCGGATCATTCAGTGAAGGTCGGACAAGCAAAGAGGCTTACCAGAAAAGGTTAGAGTGATTGCGACGATTCGTAGGAATTTTGCTAATTTCCCCCGGCAACAGCTGGAACTATGCTGACCTCATCTCCTGACTTTGTTTCACTGTTTAGTCCTTCAAGGAACCTAACATCCTCACCGTTTATGTATACGTTAACGAAACTACGCAAACTTCCATCTTCGTTGCATAGCCTTTCGCGGATGCCAGGGAATTGATTGTTCAAAGAGGACATTATGGCACTTAAAGCACCTGCTTCAACTTCAGCCTTGTCTGCTCCGTTAGTAACTTTTCTCAAAGGTGTAGGGATTCTTACGGTCACACTCATTCTTTAAACTCCGTTATAAAATACAATGTTTTTATCCTTCAATTATGTCTCCGCCAATGGGGTCTACTCTCACGCCCAGAGAAGTGATCCATTCTAACCCATTTGTAACAGAATTTTCTTCTCCATGTATCTCCAGTATCACCCATCCCACTTCATCATTTATATCAGCCCTTCTTATATTGGTAATTAAATCAAAATTTTTCCCAAGATTGTAGATAATGGGGTCTTTAACATCTTCAATTTGAAAGGTAAATTTTACACGTTGGCTGATAGTGGACATATATCGACCTCGATTAATTATTTCTTATAGCTGCCTCAAAACTTTCAAGGTCAGGGGTGGTGTTTACAGGTTTTGAAAAGTCACCCATTGCATCTAACGTTTTGAGCCCGTTTCCGGTTATAAAGGCTACTGTCACTTCGTTCCTCTTGATTTTTTTCTGTTCAACCAGTTGCTGAAGGCTTGATACGACTACTCCACCTGCAGTTTCCGTGAATATACCCTCAGTTTCAGCGAGAAGTTTAATTCCATCTATTATTGACTTCTCTGGTGCGCTTACCCCTGTTCCCTCAGTCTGTTTCAGTACTTCGAGTGAGTAGGGTCCCGCGGCTGGATTTCCTATTGCTAAAGATTTAGCGATGGTGTTGGGCTTTACAGGTGTGACCTGGGTAGAACCTATTTTGAAAGCGTGTACTATTGGGGAGCATCCTTCAGCTTGGGCCAGATGCATCTTTGTTCTCGGTTGGTTTATTAAACCGGCGTCCCCAAATTCTTCTAGGCCTTTCCATATTTTGGTATGTAGTTCCCCTGACGCTCCGGGGACTATGCAGTGATCAGGAGCATTCCATTCAAGCTGTTCGGCGACTTCATATCCGAGTGTCTTACTACCTTCTGCATAGAATGGTCGCATATTTATGTTCACAAATGCCCAGCGATGTGTGTCGGCCAACTCACTGCAAAACCTGTTAGCTTGATCATACGTTCCGTCGACCGCTACCATTGTAGGCCCGTAGACGGCTGCACCCATTATTTTGCCGGTTTCGAGATCAGACGGGTAGAATACCATGGTTTTCATTCCAGCCTTTGCTCCGTGCGCCGCAACGGATCCCATTAAGTTACCGGTTGATACGCACGCTAGAACATCAAACTCAAATTCTAAAGCTTTAGTGGCCGTGACGGATACAGGTCGATCCTTAAAAGAGAAAGTCGGATTCACACTGTCGTTCTTAATATAAAGATAGTCTAAACCTAGTTTGTGGCCCAAATTCTTTGCATGTATGAGCGGTGTGAATCCTGTTGAGATATCAATTGCAGTTTCCTTTTCCACAGGGAGAAAGTCGTGGTAGCGCCACATTGTTCGGGGCCCAGATTCAATACTCGCTCTGGAGACAGATTTAGATATTGAGTCATAATTGTACGCCACTTCAAGAGGCCCAAAACACAATTCACACGCGTTCAATGGCTCTATAGGATATTCACTTTTACATTCTCGGCATTCTAGGTATTTTACGTGAGGCAATTATCCGTTCCTAATCATATTTAAGATTATTAAAGACAAACATGGCTGTTAAAGGTTGATATGCGAAGCAAAATGGTAGCAATCGATTTGTTTGACTGTCAAGAAGAGAAGGTGAGATGATTCCTGCAATTTGTAGTTCAATCAAATAATTTTACCTTAATCTTTGACAGGCCCGACCAGGGATATATTTGGTTCAGGCTCAGTTAGGTAGAATTTTGCAACTTCTTTAATTTTGGGGAGGCTGACCTTGTTGATTTTTTCAAGGTGCTCTCCAACGTCACATACATTACCGGTGAATAATTGTGAGGCTGCATTGAACTCCGCAATAGAAAGGCTGTCTTCCATACCAAGTATTAACCTTCCTTGGTACATAGATTTTGCTCTACTTAATTCATTCTCGTCTATAGTCTCATAGCATTTGGAGGCAACTGCATCAATCAATTTAATAGAATCTTCAAATCTGTCTTTAGACAATCCTGCGGATATTGTGAAATATCCACAATCATCTAGATTATATTGTCTCGATTCTATATCGTAGGCTAACCCCCTTTTTTCTCTGACTTCCTTGAATAGAAGGCTGCTCATCCCTGAACCAAGAATTAGATTAATTAAATAGCATGCATATTTTGTTTCGTCATTGGCTGATGCTCCTGGATAACCTAGAGATACATGCATTTGCTCTGTGTCAATTTTTTCAATATGTATTTGTCC
>CAYTAN010000048.1:0-1920 GCA_964435605.1 uncultured Dehalococcoidia bacterium | reverse complement strand
TGTAATTTAGCTACGGAAAGCGTAGATTCTTCTCCCCAGCCTCTATTTTGCGCCTCGATGTATTTTTGTTGAACTATATTAGATATATCCATTGGTACACCCAAAGCTCTACCGATTTCTGTGGCTAATCCCACATCTTTTGACCCTAAATCCAATTTAAACCCAGGTTCAAAGTTGCCTTTGAAAAGTGTATCCGGGTAGCTTTTCATCGCTTTTGTGTCACCCGTGCTCATCGATATGGCGTTATATAACGTGTTTGGATCTACTCCAGCTTTTACCCCCATAGAAAATGCTTCCGACAAAACTACTCCTAAAGTCATTCCAATCAAATTGTTTGCTATTTTGCAGACCGCGCCAGATCCTGCGGGACCCGCATAGATAACTTGTGTTCCCATTAAATCGAGGACTTGTTTATATTTTTTGTAATGTGCTTCATCTCCTCCGACCATTATGCAAAGCGTTCCCAGTTCCGCGCCAATTGTGCCTCCACTTACAGGAGCGTCTAGAACAGTTACCCCCTTCGACTCTGCAACAGTTGCGATCCTCTGTAACGTCAATGGGTCTGTGGTGCTTAGATCAAAATAAGTTTTGCCCTTGTTGGCTCCCGATAGAATTCCGCCTTCTCCAAGTACTACTTCCTCTACGTTTTGAGGTTTGGGCAAAGATGTAAAAATGACTTCGCTTGATTCTGCCACTTCTCTAGGTGAACCTGCCAATGAAGCTCCCATGGATTGTATTTCTTCAGTAGCTTCAAGGTTGATGTCATATACCGTTAATGTGTGTCCTCCGTTAATAATGTGTTTAACCATATGTTTTCCCATGAATCCGACGCCGATAAATCCAACATTCATGATTTTCGCCTCCTATGTTAATTGCATTTGATCATCAGGATACTATGATTCGGAATAAGCGTAATAGGCCAAGGACAATGTTTGGAAATAGCAATTAGAACCCATTGTATCTTGATTAAGGGTATAATCTCGGTCGGATTGCGTAGTTGGTTGATGTTAGTAACGCGGGTTGACTGAAAACAAATGTAACCAACTATTACCAAGTGTGTGAATAATGATGAGTTTTTTTTCAAATATCCTGGATATTATTCCTCCTTATCGGGTGATCGAAGGGTTGTTGGAGAATAAAGAGGAGGATGGGGGTGAATTTTTCATTCACGTTTCTTCAAAAAAGATACGAATTGACGAGCATTCATTTACATTATTGATGATCGGCGAAAATATTAAAGTGATGGCGACAAGAAACCAGAGAGCCATTACGATAGAGAGATTATTGCCGACCCAGGGGCCCGTTTAACGGTACGGTTTCATCCGTCGATGCACTTATCTAGGATTTCAACCAAGTGCAATGCTGATTGACCTGTGCCATGTAGTATCTGCTCTCTGCAGGAGAATCCTTCGCTTGCTATCACTGTGTTGTTTGGAAGGTCTTTTATAGCTGGGAAAAGCCGTTCTCTTCCTATATCCATTGATATGTCGTAGTGATCCTTTGTGTATCCAAATGATCCAGCCATACCGCAGCAACCAGACTGAATCTCCTTAGCAGTGATTCCAGGAATTCGATTCAATATATTGATTGCCGGAGAGGTTCCTATCATCGCTTTTTGGTGACAGTGCCCAAACAGAGCCACATTTTCAAAAGGGATGTCTTTTTTAAACTCTATTTCTGTTGATTGTTCAAAGGCATAAGATACAAATTCTTCTATTAACATAGTGTTTTTAGATATCTTTTTTCCGGAGTTAGGATCATCAAGCAGGTCTATAAAATCTTCTTTGAACCCTAATATGCAACTGGGTTCGATGCCTACAAGTTTCGCTCCTGATTCCACATAGTCTTGAATCAGGGCCACATTAAAATTGGCGTTATCTTTGGCTTTCTGCATCATCCCATTTGACAGGTATGGGCGCC
>CAYTAN010000047.1:0-5261 GCA_964435605.1 uncultured Dehalococcoidia bacterium | reverse complement strand
CCTGACCATCGCCCGATGCTTTCAGATCTCAGGGAAAGTGGAAGCATTGAACAAGATGCTGACGTTGTGGCATTTATTCACCGGGAGGACAGATACATTGATGCGGAGACATGGGAAAAAAGAAATCCCACGGAGGAATATCCAGCTAACATTGCTGAGGTCATCATAGCCAAACACCGAAACGGAAGAACAGGAAGCGTTAAATTATATTTCCAAGATAAATTCGTTAAGTTTGAAAATCTAGCGGTATATCAGCAAAGTCCGGTAACCGCTTAATGAAATTCGAAGGGTTCACTAAGGGTGTTAAGTATTCGCCCATACCAGCGCCGATTTTAAATGGTTATCTTGAAGTAGTGGAAAACTTCGCAGAACTCAAAACCGTGTTACGAGCTATTTGGATGCTTAATAATAAAAAAGGGCAAATTCGATACTTAACCCAGGAAGAATTATGCTCCGACAGAATACTGACCAGATCTTTGCTTGCAAAGAACGTAAAAGAACATCAAGAAATGGTTGTAGCATCCTTGGAAGCAGCCGTTTCACACAATATTCTTATTGAATCCAAACAAAATTCCGATAGTCGTACGATATACTTTCTTAATACCGAATCCAACCGAATTTTGACCAATAAGGCTCTGCAAGTTCCACACTCAGATGAGCTTGGCTCTTGGGAAATAGAACAAGATCTTCCTGGACCTTATTCTCTGTATGAAGAAAATATCGGAATGATTACTCCAATAATAGCTGACAAAATCAGGGAGGCCGAAGCGGAGTTTCCCTCAGAATGGATAGCCCAGGCAATAATCGAATCAGTTAATATGAATAAAAGAAATTGGGCATATATATCCAGCATATTAACCAATTGGCAAATTGAAGGAAAATCAAATGGAGAATCTGGGCAACATTCTAGACAGACTAGGTACCGCTAATGAACTTAGAAATAGGATTGCTACTAATGAACCTGAAAACGACGAGAAGTATGAATTAACATGTGACGTGTGTGGCGGGAAGGGATGGCTCACCCCGAATGTGCCTACAGGACACCCAGATTTCGGATCGAGTATAACTTGTCAGTGTCGTGAGTCAGACAAAATTGAGGATGCCGCTAAAAAACTTCTTTCGTATAGCAATCTAGGGTTCCTGTCTAGATCTAGATTTGAAAATACTCAGATAAACGGCAAAACAAATTTACAAGAAAATTTTCAAGATGCATTCAACAGGTCACTTCAGTTCTCGACAACACTTGAAGGCTGGCTACTTCTGTCTGGCCCTCACGGGTCCGGTAAAACACACCTAGCTGCAAGCATTGCCAATCGGTGTATTGAAAACGGAGTTCCATCTTTTTTCATATTAATGAGCGATTTGATGGACCATTTACGTTCAACATATTCGTCAACTAGCGACATCACTTATGACAATTTATTTGATCTTGTTAAGAATGCACCTGTCTTAATTCTTGACGGGGTCTCATACAAGTCAAGTACTCCATGGGCAATAGAAAAACTTAACCAGATATTAAATCACAGAGCGAATGGAATGTTACCGACAGTAATAACCACCGCAGAATCGATCGACTCTCTTGATCCGTTTCTTGCCAGTAGAATTCAGGACATAAATCTTTGTCAATGTATTGAAATTTCACAAAGTTATGACAACAAAGATGATTCTTGGGATCTTGGCAACATACCCGGCCATCTTTCGAGAATGACATTTGAATCTTTTGATCCGAGAGGAAGGGTACGCACTGATCAAAAATCAATAGACAGTATAAAAACCTCGTTAAACTCAGCGAAATCGTATGCCAACAACCCTGATGGATGGCTCACTCTATATAGCACTACCTCAGGAGTAGGTAAGACTCATCTAGCCATTGCCATTGCAAATGAGTTACAAAAAAATGGTCACAGAGTATTTTTTGCATTCGTTCCGGAATTAATGGATTATCTAAGATCCACTTTTTCCCCAAACAACCCAACCAATATAGATTCACTATTCAGTGAAATAAAAAACTCTAATGTGTTAATTCTGGACGATCTCGGAGAAGAAAGAAATAGTGGCTGGACCCAGGAACGTCTTTATCAAATCATCGTACATAGACATAATCACCGACTGCCGACAATCATCACAACCAGAACCGATTTCATCAAGGAAGCACAGAACAATAGTGCCGTTGCATCTAGAATCCAAGACCCAAGTATCGGACAAATTTTGAATATCCACAGTGTAGATTACAGACTGGGGAATTATCGACAAAATACATGACATCCCACAGTGACGTTTATTGCGTGTTCTGCGAAATTATCTCCGGTAACGAGCCCGCTGAAATATATTATACGAATGATGATTTTATAGTTTTCAAAAACAACTTGCATTGGTTTCCGACCCAATTACTCTTTGTGCCTCTTCAGCATATGTCTCAATCAGACCTTTGGTCCTCTGAGTCTTTGATATCTCAAATAGCAAAGAAATGTAATGAGGTTGGGGAAACGGAATGCCCTGGTGGATACAGAATACTATCTAATTTCGGAGAACACGGAATGCAATCCCAGCCTCATGCTCATGTTCATCTAATTGGAGGAAAAAGTTTGGGCTTATACGCGAATCTACACAAGTCAATCTGAGATAGTAAATAACCAACTAATACAACCGATTAAAAGGGCGAATACTGGAGACGAAACCACATGCAATCTAATACAGATACAGCGTTCTCAATTGATACCTCGTCGATTAAGTATGGTCCCGGCGTTTCAGAGGAAATCGGGTATGAAATGTCCAGACTTGGCTCCAAAAATTGCCTGGTCGTCACAGACCCAAATATGAGACATAGTAACGCAGTATCTGTCACCCAGAACTCTTTAAATAAAGAAAATATCAAAGTTACTATCTTTGACGAAGTTCAAGTCGAACCTACAGACCAATCTTTCAAAAATGCCATACAATTCGCAATAGACGGTCAGTATGACAGCTTTGTGGCCGTAGGCGGTGGTTCCAGTATTGACACCGCAAAAGCCGCAAATTTATATTCCACCTATCCAGACGAATTCCTAGCCTATGTCAATGCCCCGATAGGGATGGGAAAGCAAGTACCAGGCCCTCTCAAACCTTTGATCGCTATTCCGACCACTGGAGGAACTGGCAGCGAAACTACTGGGGTATCTATTTTTGACCTTATAGAAATGGAGGCAAAAACAGGAATAGCCCATAGATATCTACGACCATTAATTGGCCTCGTTGACCCCGACAATGCAAAAACTATGCCCAAAATGGTCCAAGCCTGTAGCGGATTGGATCTTTTATCGCACGGTCTGGAATCATTCACAGCCATTCCTTTTCATGAGAGAGAAGCTCCAGAAAACCCAGGAGCACGTCCTTCCTATCAAGGTTCAAACCCGATCAGCGACGTTTGGTCAACCAGAGCAATTGAAATGTGTTCAAAAAATATTGTGTCAGCGGTTAACAACCCAGACGACTACGAAGCCCGCAGCCAAATGATGTTAGCAGCAACGTTTGCAGGCGTCGGCTTTGGCAACGCGGGATGCCATTTACCTCACGGTATGTCTTACCCAGTAGCTGGAATGGTCAAAAACAATTATGTTGACGGCTACCCGAGCCATCACCCAATAATCCCCCATGGAATGTCGGTCATCCTGAATGCTCCCGCTGTTTTCAGGTATACAGGACCAATGAACCCGCAAAGACACCTCCAAGCAGCAGAACTTATGGGAGCTGATATTAGCAATTCTCGTATTGAGGATGCCGGGGATATATTAGCTGAAACTATCGTCAATTTGATCAGACAGATAAACATACCGAACGGACTATCTGCGGTCGGCTACTCTGAGTCAGACGCAAAAAACTTGGCGAAAGGTGCCATTCCACAGCACAGGGTTATAAAACTTTCCCCAAGGCAAGTCACTGAGGCAGACCTAGAAAAGTTATTTCTCGACTCAATGCAATTATGGTAGCCATGAAGCTTAACACTAGGCCATACAAATATAATTCACGATGAAATAGTCGTTAATTACAACGTTTCGCTAGCCCAGACCAACATTTCTTCTGTTTTGCTCCACCCTACGCAAGCATCGGTAATTGACACCCCATATTCCAAAGAAGCTGGATTCTTCCCTAGGCTCTGACTACCTGGGTTAATATTGCTCTCTATCATGACCCCGACAATACTTTTGTCGCCAGACGCCCTTTGATTTATCACATCCTCAAACACGATCGGCTGTCTTTCATGATCCTTATTGGAATTACCGTGGCTGCAATCAATCACAAGCCTCTTACCCAATCCTCCAGACTCCAACGCTGCCCCAGCCTCTTTAACAGATTTTGAATCGTAGTTAGGGCCTGATTTACCTCCACGCAGGACAAGATGGCCAAATGGGTTTCCATCTGTCTTAAGTACGCAGACATGACCATCCGGACCAGTGCCCACATAAGCATGTTCACTACTAGCAGAGACTATACCGTCAATCGCAGTCTGGAAAGATCCGTCTGTTCCATTCTTGAACCCCACAGGGATACCAATAGCACTTGCCATTTGCCTATGAGTTTGACTTTCTGTTGTCCTAGCACCGATGGCGACCCACGAAACCAGATCTTCAATATAGTGTGGAACCACAGGATCTAAAAATTCACTGGCTGCAGGCATTCCCATATCATTAATTTCTTGCAACAATCTGCGAGCCTTGGACAATCCCTCAGGTATGTTATAACTTTCGTCCAGACTTGGATCATTTATAAATCCTTTCCACCCAACAGTTGTCCTGGGTTTCTCAAAATAAACCCGCATCACAACATACATCTTATCTCCAAGCTTACTACGCAAGTCAATCAGGCGCCTTGCATAATCCAGAGCAACCTCTTCATCGTGAACAGAACATGGCCCAGTTATGACCATTAGCCTTTCATCTTTACCACTAAGTATATTTTCTACAATCTTTCTTGATTCACTGACGGTCTTTGCAGCCGCATCTGACCGTGGAATTCTATCAACCAGTTCCAGCGGACTAAACAGATGACTAGACGAAAATCCCAAACCCTCAACATGACTATTAGTTGCCAATTTATTTCTCCCGTTATAGCGGCCAGTTTCTATATTAACTATTACATTGTGGGGAACTTATCATTCCAAACCCCAAAAAAAAGAGGCCCCAACCACCGGTCGGAGCCTCTTGTACTTTTGGTCCTGGTTGCTCAGGTCAAGCACACGGGGGAGCCCGGTAGCCGCTGTAGGCTCCTAAAATAATACTTTTTAT
>CAYTAN010000046.1:0-5328 GCA_964435605.1 uncultured Dehalococcoidia bacterium | reverse complement strand
CTACGAGCACTACATCAGCTTGTCCTTTGTCAAAAATACGTTGGGCAGTCGTGGCTCCTACGTTTCCGGCGCCTACAACTGTTACTTTTTGCTTCATGATGATCCTTTCATACGTTTTTGTAATTGTGTATGTTCAAATGGTTTCGGTTTTCAGACATTAGGGAATATAGCTGCAAGGCAACTTCCTTTTTCAACTTTTGAACCTGTTTCGTAATTAAGCTCAGAAATTATGCCTGTGACTGGGGATGGAATCAGCAATTCCAAGTTGAGTGTCTTGAATTTCAAAAGGGCTTGCCCTTCATTAATTAATTCTTCAGGCTCTACCAAATTTTCAACAACTATTCCCGACGCAACCGCTTCCAATAAGAATTCCTTAGCAATGGTCTCACGCCCTGTGTTTGGGGAGATATCATTTACATCTTTGGGTGTGTTAGTGGGTTTTCTACCGGTCCAGCCGAATGATTTTCTGGTAAAACCATCTTTGGTAGGATTGACGATTTGCAGGCGCCATGCAGATATCGACCCATTTAGATAGGTTGATCTGCCGTTGAACAGGTATTTATTGAGTTCTTTTTTATTCATTTTATCGATGAATATTCCTTTAGAGAGGGATGCTTCCGTGCTTTTTAGGCGGCAAGTTCTCCCTTTTGTTTTCGAGCATATTTAAAGCTCTAATGAGCTTATTTCTTGTCTGCGAGGGCTCAATCACATCGTCAATCATGCCTCTGCTTGCAGCCACATATGGGTTCATTAGATTGGCTTCGTATTCTTCTATTAGATCTTTACGCAAGGAGTCAGGGTCGTCCGAATCATTCAGTTTAGACCTGTGTATTATGTTTACAGCGCCTTCTGCTCCCATTACCGCGACTTGACCTGTTGGCCATGAGTAGTTAATGTCACCTTTTAGGTTTTTGCTACTCATAACGACATATGCGCCACCATATGCTTTTCGAGTTAAGACACTTATTTTCGGGACCGTTGCCTCAGAGTAAGCATATATCAGCTTCGCTCCGTGTCGAATGATACCGCCATATTCTTGAGAAGTTCCCGGCATGAACCCAGGGACATCAATGAACGTTATAAGGGGTATGTTAAAAGCGTCACAAAACCGTACGAATCTCGCTGCTTTAACTGAGGCATTGATGTCAAGAACACCGGCTATTTGTGCTGGTTGTTGGGCTACTATTCCCACTGATCTGCCAGATATTCGAGCGTATCCTACAAGTATGTTAGGAGCAAAAGTTTCGTGTACTTGTAAGAAAATGCCACCGTCGACGATCGGTTCTACAACATCCAACATGTTGTAAGCTTGATTAACGTTATCCGGGATTACTGTGTTAAGGGATTCTAAATCCTCGGTAGATGGGTCTGGATCCCTGTCAGTTATGAGTGATGGGGGGTTTTCCATGTTGTTCTGAGGTAAAAAACTTAACAGGTCTCGGACTTTGTTCATGCACGATTCTTCGTCATCTTCAGCAAAATGTGCAACGCCGCTTTTTTCTGCGTGAGCTTTATAACCGCCTAATTCCTCAGAGGAAACGTCTTCCCCTGTGACGGACTTTATAACCTCAGGACCTGTTATGTACATTTGACCGACATTTTTTACCATAAATATGAAATCAGTTAAGGCTGGGGAATATGTCGCCCCTCCTGCTGCAGGCCCTAACATTACTGATATTTGCGGGACAACACCGGATGACATTACGTTTTTGTAGAATATGGACCCGTATCCTGCCAAGCTGTCTACCCCGTCCTGGATTCTGGCTCCGCCAGAATCAATCAACCCTACAATCGGAGCACCACTTTCGATGGCCCTGTCCATAACTTTACATATTTTATTCGCAACTGCTTCGGACAGAGATCCTCCATAAACTGTAAAGTCCTGAGCGTAAACAAAAGTGAGTCTTCCGTTTACAGAACCGTACCCCGTGACAACAGCATCCCCAAGGTATTTTTGTTGTGAACTTCCGAATTCAGTATCTCTATGCAGAACGAACGGATCCAATTCTTCGAATGAGTCCTCGTCTAGCAACAAAGTTATTCTTTCTCGTGCTGTTAATTTCCCTTTACTATGTTGAGCATCAACTCTTGCCTGACCGCCTCCTTCAGAAGCTTGAGACTTCAGTGCTCTGAGTTGCTCTCTTTTTTTGTCTGTTGATTTATTTGTTTCCATTTTTCGAATAATTTTTTTATGCTACTAGCTGTGTTAATAAGGCCTTAACAAACTATCAGAAATCAAAATCGAGTGACAAGAACAATTTGTACGATCTAATGACTTAGTGTTTAAATTTCAATTAATTATAACTTGGATAAATCAATTTAGGAGTGAAGTAAGTGACGGAATTGGTTTTTACTGACACAGGGTGGGAGAAGAAAACATATGTAATGGGGATTATAAATGCCACTCCGGACTCTTTTTCAGGTGATGGAATAAATGGAAATATTGAAGCGGGAGTTTCTCAGGCGCTGAGTTTTTATAGTGAGGGGGCTGATATTTTAGATATTGGTGGCGAATCCACAAGACCCCAGTCTTTGTATGGAAACGTGAAAGATATTTCAGGGAAAGAAGAAATTAATCGCGTTGTCCCATTGGTCAAGGAAATCAGGGCACGCTCGGGAGGCATGATTAGTGTCGACACCAGTAAATCAGCTGTAGCTGATGCAGCAATTAAAGCAGGCGCTAATATGGTCAATGATGTCTGGGCATTAAAAAAAGATCCAGAGATGGTTGAAGTTGTAGCTTCTGCTAAAGTTTATGTTGTCCTCATGCATAACGATTCAAATCCGTCTTACTCGGACGTCGTATACGACACCATAGAATCTCTAAAAAAGTCTGTTGACAAGGCTGTTAGGGATGGAATACCTGAAGACCTTATAATTATTGATCCAGGTATTGGATTTGGTAAGGATATGCGCCAAAATCTCACGATATTGCGGAGACTTGAAGAATATAAATCCATTGGGAGACCGATATTGGTAGGCACCTCAAGAAAGTCTACTATCGGGAATATATTGCAAGTACCAGTCCACGAAAGAACATATGGGACAGCAGCGAGCATTGCTATTGCTATAGCTAAAGGGACAAATATAGTGAGAGTCCATGACGTTGGGGAGATGGCGCAAGTCTGTAAAATGAGTGACGCTATTATTAGGGAAGGGGCCCAATGACATTATCTACAGATGTATATGTTGGTATTGGATCGAATATGGGTGATAGGTTGGAGAACCTGAAAAGTGCAGTGATCAGATTAAAGGACATTTCACGGAGTATAGAATTTTCTAGAGTTTATGAATCTAGAGCCCGTGGATTTACTATTCAGCCAGAGTTTCTAAACGCTGTTTGCAAACTAAGCACTTACTTGTCTCCATGGGATCTCTTGAAACAGACTAAGATTATTGAGCAAGATTTTGGGAAATCAAAAGCATTTCCAAATGCTCCCCGGCCGATAGATATAGACATAATTCTTTGGGGGAGAGTCAGAATTAAAACAACTCATTTGGAAATTCCTCACCCTAGGTTTAATGAGAGGGCGTTTGTTCTGAGCCCTTTACTGGATTTAAACCCGTTCATCACTGAACCTGGAACCAAAAAAAGGGTTGATTCATACCTTAATCTGCTTAACGGTGAAAATACTGCTAAATCACTGGGGGCTTTACTCATATAGAGATTTATTCGCCAGTTTACTTACCTTAAGTCGAGAGGAAGGAAATTTGGTATCGAATCTTCTATAGGGAATTCCTGACTACATTTCTGGCAAGTAAGTTTGCCCTGCAAAACGATTTCATCCAGTTCTTCTTCTATTGTCAAAGTCAAAGGCCGCCTGCAAGTTGGACACTCGATCATATCGACGAAACTTTTCTTCAAATGAATCCTCTAAAATGTCTAATTTTGTAGAGTAGAAGTGTATATCATGTGCAATATATCTGAGAGTAAAAATACCGCTGCACCCAGTATGATCAGCAAATTATAACCGGTCAGCGCATTTATAATTCTGTTCAGTTTAGAGGTTCGGGTAACTTCCTTTTTTACTCCACGAGTTTTAATAAGCGTGGACCTTTTCGATCGTACAATGAGAATCATGATCGCCACTATTGTTATTTTGGCTCCTAAAATTAAAAGGTAGTTTGCACCAATATCTCCTGGGGTGATCCTATTGAATGTCATTATTGCTCCGGTGGACAACAGGACGAAGATACATGTATCTACAAGTCGCTTGAAATCATCTGATATGTGACCTATATACTGATCAAATCCCGAGAAAGCTCGAGTCGCGGGGTTTAGAATAATAAACCAGAATATTATGCCCCCCAGCCATGCGGCTCCAGACAGCAGATGAGACCATCTGACTACGAGATGAAATAACTCTGATAAATCCAATAAAAACCCTTATTTTTCAAACATTTGCTTTGTAATTTCTGCCATATCTGATTTTTTGATCTCTCCTTCCCATCGATCATGTATCTCTCCACGTTTATCTATGAAAATTGTGGTTGGAAAACCGGATACCGAATAATCTACAGTGATTGATCCATCACTGTCTGGGCCGACGCGGTAAGAAACATTTTTGGATCTCATAAAATCTCGTCCAGACTCTATTGTGTCTATACCGATTAGCTGTATGCCCACGACTGTAACCGAATCTCCATAATCTTCGTGAAATTGGTTAATTTCTGGTATTTCTCGGGTGCATGGAGGACATGACGGGAACCAGAAATTTAAGATGACCGGCTGGCCAATACTAGATGAAAGTGTAAACTCCTGACCTTCATATAACTCAGGGGGGCCATACAAATGTATAGAAAAGTCCTTGGCAGAAGCTTTTGTTCCCGTTGAGACGCATCCTGTTAATAGTAGAAGTAACAAAATGGCGGATATATTAATGGGGGGTTTTATTGGATTTTGCATGCGGCACGTTAGTGGATATAGCTAAACAGGATTTTCTTCTATGAACCCTCTGGCTTTCTCAATCACCTTCTCTGAAAGATCCTTTCCGAGGGACCTCTCTGATAGGTATGCCTTCAAGGCTTCCATAGGCTCTATATTTCCATCTATGTTTTTTCCTAGTCGTACACGTGTCTCCCTTTCAATATTTTTTCTGATATTTGCTACATAATAGGCTGATTCCAATGAACGTCTGATTGTTTGTTCATTTATATCTGCCGCTTTGGATGCCGGGATGTCGATATGGATTTGAACGATGGAATCCAAAATATTATATTTGGATATCTCTTTTTCTACGATTGAAGTTGGGTTGTGGTCCGTGGGTAAGATTTTGCATTTGATCGTGACGAATTTCCTAGCATTTACCGGAACGAATTGATACTGTG
>CAYTAN010000045.1:0-5442 GCA_964435605.1 uncultured Dehalococcoidia bacterium | reverse complement strand
CAGATTATGGCTTTATTGGATACTTCTGACAATCTAGTTCAATGTCTCGGAGATTCGCAGGACTGTTGTCAGTTGCCAAATTGTGCTCAGCGGTACGTTTGGAAAAATGTAGAACAAGCTGTCTATGGAGTTCTTGATGCGGTTACTATAGGCGATTTAGCTGTACAAACACTGTCGATGCAACCCGATCTCACTACTATCTTTGCTTCACGAGACGTAGCAGCCGTTTGAATTTATTTATAAGTGTTTTTTAAACTATATTTGTCAGGAAAAATATTTAGTTATGTTTGATGTCCAGAAAATTAGAAAAGATTTCCCAATATTGGATCGTGAAATACATGGCAACCCGCTAGTTTATTTTGATAATGCCGCAACCACTCAGAAACCACAGTCAGTGATTGACGCTCTCGTAGATTATTATCAGAACTACAATGCCAACGTGCATCGTGGGGTACATTCTCTTAGCATGGAAGCAACAGATAAATATGAAGACGCTCGTGAAAAGGTGGCAGCCTTCATAAACGCTGAGTCGTCTGATTCTTTGATATGGACTAGGAATGCCTCTGAAAGTTTGAACCTGGTCGCTTATTCTTGGGGGGAAAATAACATTGGAGAGGGGGACGAAATTGTTTTGACTCCAATGGAGCATCATAGTAATTTGGTTCCCTGGCAAGAATTGGCTCGTAGGAAGGGTGCGAAAATTAGGTTTATACCAATCACTGCTGATGGAGTTTTAGATCTTACTGAAATAGATGGAATAATAAATAGTCGGACTGCCCTAGTGTCAATAGTACATATGTCTAATGCATTGGGAACGATAAATCCAGTAGAGGAAATCAATGAAATAGCCCGTCTACATGGGGCGAAAGTCTTGTTGGACGGCGCTCAAAGTGTTCCTCATATTCCCACGAATGTGCAGGATTATGATTGTGATTTCCTCGCTTTTTCTGGACATAAAATGCTTGGGCCAACAGGTATTGGGGGCCTATACGTCAAGAGGGAAGTTTTGGAGAGTATGGAGCCATTCATGACTGGTGGGGAAATGGTGCTTGAGGTTACCTATGAAAATGCTTCTTGGGCTGATTTGCCAATGAAATTTGAAGCGGGCACTCCTAATATCGCAGATGCTATTGGTTTAGGAGCGGCTATTGATTATCTTGAAAATCTAGGAATGGATAATGTGCGTGCTCATGAAAAAGAACTTACCTCACACGCTATGTGTAGATTTTTCGAATTAGAGTCAGAAGGGGTGCAACTATTTGGTCCCAGAGATGAAAAACTGAAAGGTGGAGTTTTTTCCTTCAACGTACCTGATGTGCACCCACACGATTTAGGCACTATTCTGGATAGCATGGGGATAGCTGTTAGGACTGGACATCATTGTGCGATGCCGTTGGTTAAGAGTTTAGGCGTTGCTGCCACAGCTAGAGCAAGCTTTTATTTATATAACACTGTAGATGAGATTGATATATTTGTTGACGGGCTAAGAGAAGCTGTAAGGTACTTCAGGAATGGTTCCTAGTGGATTAGATGATTTGTATCGGGATAGGGTGATATTGGATCACTGTCGGAATCCGAGGAATTTTGAAAGACTTGATGATCCTGATTTTTGTGGGGATGCGGTGAACCCATTTTGCGGCGATGAAATCCACCTACAGGTTAGTTTTAACTGCGAAGGGAAAGTGGATGAGGTTGGTTTTCAAGGGGAAGGATGTGCTATAAATATTGCTGCAGGTTCCTTGATGTCAAATGCAGTACTGGGTTTAGATCGACTACAAATATTGGATCTGAAAAGATATTTCACTTCGGTAATGAATGATGACATTGACGTAGAGTTTGAAGATTCTGCTGCCCTTGGCGAACTGTCAGCTTTACTCAGCGTGAAGGAATTCCCCGTGAGAATAAAATGTGTTCTCTTGTCATGGTCCACGATTAACGAATCCATTTAATTTATTGCCCCAGGAAATTGATGTTACTTTTCTATAGAAACACTTTCCCAAAATGAATACTCATTACTCGTAAAATTTGGAAAGAAATTGTTGACGTGATTTTGCCATGTCCAATGTTTGATTTTCGTGGCAGGCATAAATCTGTGTGATTCATCAAACAGTATTCCGTTTATTTTTTTTATCAATTCTGATCTTTCGACCTGGTCGTGTTCCATAGATTGTTTTTCGATTAATTCATCTAGATTATCGTTTTGCAGCCCGGTGGAATTAAAACGTCCGGTGCTATGAAAAACTGATATTAAATAACTATTTGGCGTGAAATGAGGTATTGGAGGACCAACTAGAATTTGAAAACTGTGTTTCCCTAGTGCCTTGGCCGCATATTGAGGTCGGTTTAATATTTGTATGTTTGTTTTGAACCCCAAATTTGATAATTGATTAGATACAAATTCTGCACTTTGTAAATAGTTAGGGCCGTAATTTCCGACATCTATATTTACGTTTCTATCTGTGATTGAGGTTAGAGGTTTTGGTTTTTCTTTTTCTATTGAATTTGAATTGTCAAAGAAGTACTCCTTCCAAACAGTTGGTTGTGGCATCCAGCTATCGTTGTCCACTTTGAACCCGAATGAAACAACTGGGTCGTCAGGCGTGAAGTTAAATGATGCTGGGTTCATTGAATAAAAGGATAGTTTTCTTATTTCTTGTATATCAAATGGCGGTGTTTTTGCATTAAATATAATTTCAACCCCTTCCCCCGTCCGGATTTCTTTTAATTGAATTTCAGTGGGGCCTTTAAATTGGTTTTGCTGTATTGTTGCATCCGTTTCTAAGTTGTGAATGTCAATCAAGCCAGCAAGGTATGAGCTCAATCTGACTTCAGAATCAGGGATGACGTGGAATTCAATTCTGTTTACAAGCGGTTTTTTCACAGACGTTGGATTGGAGTCTAAATAAGACATAGAACCTTTTGATAATTTAGCTACTTTCCAAGGGCCGGAACCAATAGGAGTACGATTAGTGAGATTGTTCTCATATTGGGTATGATGTTTCGATATTATTTTGGCGTTCCCGTGTGCGATATTTTTTAGAAAGTCTGCGTCTGGTGCCAGTAATTCAATGATTAATTCCGTGGGAGATAACGCGTCTATTTCCTCCATCATATTCAAGTTAAACGCTTGCTGTGATTCTTTTTCTTTTATTCTATTAAAGCTGTATTCAATGTCATATGCTGTGACTTTGTAAGGTTCTAGATCTGAATCGTAATTCCAAATGTGATCATTTCTGAATTGAAAGTTAAAAGTTGTCAAATCCTCGATTTGCCAAGACTCACACAAATCACAAATTGTTCTCATAGAGGGGAGCGATGCTTGTTCGCCGTTGTTAAACTTCATGATCCTTTCATATACGATTCCTGGTCCCCACGCAGAAAAAGACTGCGAAGATTCTTCATGAGGATCGAGCGAATCAAAACCTTGTTTCACGGATAATTTTAACGTTCCGAATGGCTGTGGATGAACTGTCGCAGAAAGTGTAGGTTTTTCGGTGTTTGGTGATGGTATCGCAGTAATACCAAGAGTTTTGTTATGTGTACTTGTGGTTGATTTAGTGATGGTTATGGGGATAGAAGTGGGTGCACTTTTGGCGGATCTGATTTCTTTAACGACTTCATTGCCTGTTTTTTGAGGAATTATTTTCCCCCCCGTGCTAGTTATAGTTGAATCCGCAGAAGTAGCCAGCTCCGTATCTGGGGAGGTGCTACAACTATTGGATGTTAATATCAAAATAAGGATGCAGACCATAAACACTAGCCGAGTTAAAATGTATTCTGAGGTGTTATGAATTGTGATTTTTTTATGCATAGTTTTTATTAATGAAATTTAATTTATTGGATTAGTATAATCCTGCGGCAAAGAGTTTATATGGAGCGTTACACCAAATGTTAGTGGATTCACACGTTCACTTGGATTCTTATTCTGACAATGAAGTCGGGCAGATACTGGATCGTGCCAGTGAGGTAGGAGTGGGACTTGTTATTTCTGCAGGTACCACAATTGCTTCTACAGAGAGGTCTTTATATTTATCATCGTTGTATCCAAATTTTTTTACCGGTGTTGGGATACATCCTATGGATATAAAAGAAAAGCCGTCCAAGTTTGAAGTCAAGAAACTTCATGAGTTAGCTCTTTCATCAGATAAGGTCCTGGTAATGAGTGAGATTGGACTTGATTTCATGGAGAACATGCCTGACAGATCCTGGCAGTATGAATTGTTTAGGGGCCAGATCCAGATTGCTAGGGATCTGGAGTTACCGATTGTATTTCATAGTCGGGAAGCACATTCCGATTGTTTTAGAGTTCTTAGAGAGGAGCGCGGTTATGAAGTTGGAGGTGTTATGCATTATTTTCAGGGTTCCTTGTATGAGGCTGAGTCAATTATTGATTTAGGGTTCAAAATATCTATAGCTCGACCATTGTTTAGACTTGAGACTTTGAGAGACGTCGTGAAAAAAGTACCTTTGCAAAATATTGTGATTGAAACAGATGCCGCTCCTCAACCTTTTAAAAAGAAAAGGGAAAATTGGACTGAGCCAAGACATTTAAGGTCAATTATTGGCAAAATTTCGGAGTTGAAGGACCAAGATGAAAAAGAGGTCGAGCAAATAATACTAGAAAACATTATTGATGTGCTTGGGAATCGATGGGATACAGTCTTAAAGTATGTGCCAGAAGCTCAGGATGCAACGGTATTAAAGTAAGGTCCTATGATCATTAAGAATGGCAGTAGAATCCAGGACATTATCCAACCTATGATCGCTGGAATCGCGGATTTTATTATGGATATCTCATATGATTTTTGTATTGATATAAGCACCGAACCGAGGATCCATATCGTGGCGATTAATAGGACATACCTTCCGACCTCTTCTGGTATCGTCGCTAATACTATTAGTATCCCTGGGCTGTATGCTATACCTGTCGTACGCATCGCTTGTCTTAATTCTGAGTCTTTCCCATAAATATTACAGATCACTTTTATTACAAAGGACCACATCATCCAACCAACGAGGATTGTGCAAAATGCGACTAACAGCATCTGTATATCGGCGAATTGACTGCCAGGGTTGAGCGATTCGGCTCGGGATTTTAATCCTATCGCTGTGGCGATTCCGGTAATCGACACAGTTGCCAAAGATTGAAGCACGAGTTCTTGTTTTTCCCTAAATTCAGGAAAAATAGAGCCGTCAAATGTGGCCGAGCGTATCATGTTTTGCAGTAGCATCGGATATCCTAAACAATAGTTTGGAGTAATATTTGGTGTAACATTAACGACCGATAAAAATATTAGCATATATGTATTATTTCGATCTGTTAAAAAGTCTATTAAAGTGTAGTTTTTGATTATTCTATCGCTTAGAAACAATGTTCGATATACGAATACGAGAGGAACAGGGATTAATGAGTTTTGGGCGGATATTAATAGCGAACCGTGG
>CAYTAN010000044.1:0-5511 GCA_964435605.1 uncultured Dehalococcoidia bacterium | reverse complement strand
CGTTGGGAGGTATATACCCATGGAGGTAGAAACCGAACAGGTATTGATGCGGTCAAATGGTGTTCGTTGGTCAGTTCATATGGGGCTGGAGAAATATTATTGACTAGTATGGATTCAGATGGTCATGAGACCGGCTATGACCTGGATTTACTCTCAGCCGTTTCCTCTACTATTTCCGTTCCATTAATAGCGAGCGGTGGGGCTGGGAATTTATTACACCTCAAAGAAGCCATTGAAGTGGGCGGTGCTGATGCAGTTTTGGCAGCCAGTATATTTCATTTTGGTACTTATACGATTTCAGATGCAAAGTCGTATTTGCGGGATAACAACATACCGGTACGACCATAAAATTAAAACGTATTAATAAGCGAGAAGTGGTAAAAATGAACACAATTCAATTGGATAATCAAGGCCTGGTCCCTGCAATTGCTCAACATGACGATACCGGAGAAATTTTGATGCTCGGGTATATGAACGAAGGCTCTTTGCATCGAACTTTGGAGGGTGAAGAAGTCTGGTTCTACAGTAGGAGCCAGTCTGACTTGTGGCATAAAGGGGAAATTTCAGGTAACTATTTGAGAGTTAAGTCGGCTTATTTGGATTGTGACGGGGATACTATTTTGTTGAAAGTTATTCCCGATGGCCCGGTTTGTCATACGGGCAATGATAATTGTTTTTTTACTCCTATTGAAAATGAACGGATTTTTGTGCCGTTCGAAAAAGGCTCTGGAATTATGGAGGAATTGTTTTCGGTTATACAGGATCGAAAAAACTCCCCTATATCTGAAAGTTACACAAACAAACTTTTGGATCAAGGTGTTGAAAGAGTTGCCCAAAAGGTCGTTGAGGAGGCCGGAGAGGTTGCGATTGCAGGAGTAACAAACAAGAAGTCAGAATTGGCCTCGGAAATGGCTGATTTGATTTACCATACGTTGGTTTTGATGGCGTCTAACAACATCAATCCTGAGGATGTATGGTCAGTTCTGAGGGATAGACGACAAATTTAATTTTTTTGAATTAATCTAATTCTTTGTCGGCTTTAATAGTCGCTTCCATAGCGGCAACTGCAACCTCAATCTGAGCATCGTCGGGTTGCTTGGTAGTCAATGATTGCAACATTAGATTTGGTATCGATAGCGCGCGGAACATCGGGACATTTTGGTATCTGCCAGTGAGGCGGATAAATTCATAGCTGACGCTCGCTATGAATGGAATCAATACTATTCGTGAACCATAAAGTAACCACATTGGTTCTCGAGGAATTAATGTAAATATAACTATTGCAACAACCATGACAGTTAGGAGGAACGCTGTGCCACAGCGAGGATGAGCAGTAGGATGTTTTTTTATGTTCTCAATGCTGAGAAGTTCATTCTTTTCCTGTGCATGTACTGTCATATGTTCAGCACCATGGTACATATACACTCTCTTTATATCCTGCATTAGCCCTATTAAAGAAATGTATACCAGAAATATGATTAATCTAATAATTCCTTCAGATATATTGCTGGTGATATCGTTTCCAAACATTCCTTCAAAGGGTTTACTTGCTAACAACGGAAGTATAAAAAACAAAATTATTGCTATAGTCAGGGAAATGACCAACATTGATATTATGGACAATCTACTAGTGGCTTCTGGTTCTACTCCCGAAGCAACTGAAGATGAGTAATTAAGAGCATCCATGCCTAACACTAAGGTTTCCGCCAAAGTGATTACCCCTCGTATTAGAGGGATTTGCTTGAGTTTGGATGACAGCAAGTTAGGGACTGGCTTTGTTCTGGTAATGATCTGACCTGATGGATTCCTTACAGATACTGAGAAATGATCTTTCCCCCGTATCATCACTCCTTCAAGAACCGCTTGCCCACCGTAAGAACTTTGTGTTTTAGACATTTCCGGTAGCCGAGCCTATAAATCTGTGATACAAGCCAGCACGTTTATTTTCATAATAAGATCCAAGGACATTATTGCTGAAGATTATAGCGCCTTCTAAGGCGTTCCACCCTTCCTTCAGTATCGACGATTCGTTGTTCCCCGGTGAAGAACGGATGGCAGCTGGAGCATATTTCAATACGTAGTTCAGGTTTTGTTGCACCTGTTATAAATGTCGCGCCACATGAGCAGGTCACTGTCGCTTCTGAATGGTATTCCGGGTGTATATCTGTTTTCATATCTAACCTATTAGGAGTAAACGCTTGCGCATTTTTTTTGTCCAACAAAATATTCGTACTTAACAGCGCCGTCTATCAGTGCAAATAATGTATGGTCTTTTCCAATTCCAACGTTATGGCCTGGATGTATTTTTGTTCCACGCTGTCGCACTAAAATTGATCCAGCAGTTACCAATTGGCTATCATGTTTCTTTACGCCAAGCCTCTTAGAATTACTATCCCTGCCGTTTCGTGTACTTCCGCCACCTTTTTTATGCGCCATGATTGAACTCCCGTTTTAATGAAGATTACTCAGCCAATATTTCATTTATTCGCAGGTCAGTATAATCTTGCCTGTGACCGTTTTTGCGTCGATATCTGGTCTTAGCTTTGTACTTAAATACTATGATCTTTTTGTCTTTACCGCTTCCTACTATCTCGGCTGAAATAGAAGCTCCAGATACATTAGGAGTCCCTATACTGAGGGAGTTACCTATTGATACTAATTTGATCTTGTCCAGTGTGATTATATCGCCCTGATCACCTGGCAAAGACTCTACTCGGATTGTTTCCCCTTCTTTTACCCGGTATTGCTTTCCACCAGTTTCAAATATAGCGAATTTATCTTTTGCTAGAGTCATCTGTTGTCCGCGGCGTTTTTCTTAAAATTTATTACTTCTTCGACAGCCTTCAATTATACTGTTCGATCGACTGAACAGTCAATTTGAAAAAACCTTATATGGTGTCAATTTTAAATTTTCTAAGTCAAATTTAACAATGGCTGTAAATTCACCCAGATTATTGTACGCTCTCCATATAGACTGATATTTGAATGACTGAATATCCGATTCATTAACTAAAACTGGCCTTCCTGTTTTAATATAGTTTATGGAGGTTTCTGTAAGATGTATCTTTGGGATATGGGGCAGGCATTCATCAAGGGTCATAAGAATGTCCTCAATCCTGCCTGTCTTAATTATGGATAATGCATCTGAAAGTGGTATAGAGTTATTGGCTGTGAAAGAACCAGATGTTGTTCTAATCAAACTCTTTAGATAGGCGCCGCATCCGAGTTTGAGCCCAAGATCGTTAGCCAGACTCCTTACATAAAATCCCTTACTACATTTTAATGACAAGGTAACTGTTGCTTGATCAAACTTTTTGATTGTGACTTCTTTTACAGATACTTGATTTGAGTTTATTTTGACCGGGATTTGTTGACGTGCGTAATCATACAATCTTTTTCCATTTACTTTCTTTGCACTATACAACGGTGGGGTTTGATCATATGTACCGGTAAATTCAGACAAAACTTGTTCAATGTGATCGACGCATACATTGGATGGATCATTCCTTTCTATAATGGTGCCATCAGCGTCGAAGGTGTCAGTTTTAGCGCCAAGTTGGATTTCGGCCGTATAGGCTTTGTCACCATTTAGGACATATTCTAAAAGTCTTGTGTATGCTCCAATGGCTACTGGTATGACACCAGTAGCCATTGGGTCTAAGGTGCCACCATGTCCAATTTTTTTGATGCCAGAAGTTCTCCTGATTTGCCTAAGTACGTCCATTGACGTAATATCAGGCGGTTTATCGATGTTGATAAAACCATTTACCACTCTGTCGGTTGTGGTGTTCATTCTCGAATCAAACTAATGTGGAACGTTTTGGTGAGAGCTGATAATTTCATTGATCTTCTCAGCTTCATTTAGTGAATTGTCAATCACAAACCTAATCCTAGGAATGGACCTAAGATGTAAATTCTTTTTTAGTTTTCTCTGTATGAATCCGGCAGCGGAATTTAGCGCTTTAATAGAATTGTCTCTATATTTATCTTCACCGATGACGCTTATGTAGACTGTGGAACTTTGGAGGTTCTTTGACGTTTTTATGTGCGTTACAGAAGTTAAATTGGATAGGCGTGGGTCCTTTACCTCTTTAAAAATGATTTCGCTTATCTCTCTTTTTAACAATGAATTCACACTGTCCATTCGATCGTACATGGTTCGTCTGCTCTCTTATGTAAGTAGGGCTTACATCTCTTCAGTGTTGAATGCCTCAAGAACATCGTCTTCTTCGAAGTCAACAAACCC
Organism: uncultured Dehalococcoidia bacterium; assembly: GCA_964435605.1. Lineage (GTDB taxonomy): Bacteria > Chloroflexota > Dehalococcoidia > Lucifugimonadales > UBA826. Next base: position 1,265 of record CAYTAN010000044.1, on the reverse strand, counting down.
GTCTATTGTTACTCCACCTTCGAATCCGGTAGCGATCTCACGAACATCATCTTTGAAATGTTTGAGGCTGGTGACCACACCACGAAATATCTCATCTCCTTGCCGCACTACGCTTATGTGTGAGTCCCTGGAAAGCTTGCCGTCATTAACGTATACCCCTGCAATCTTCGATCGCCTGCTTAAATTAAATACGGCCCTGACGGTTGCACGACCAACGTAAACTTCTTGATACGTCGGCTCAAGTTGACCTTCGAGAGCGTTGTGAACATCCTCTATGAGTTGATAAATAACATTGTACTTTCTGATCTCAACGCCTTCTTGTTTGGCCAACGTTTCTGCCCCGCCTTCAGGTTCACTATTAAAGCCCAATATCACCGAATTTGACGCTATCGCAAGTAGTACGTCTCTTTCAGTGATAGATCCGCTTGCAGCGTGTATAAGATTAACTTTTGTTTCATTTGAATTGAGCTCTTCAAGGGCAGATTTGATGGGCTCTACAGTACCTTGAACATCTGTTTTTATTATGAGATCGACCTGTCTTATTTGATCGGGATTCGTTCTGCTATAGGCGTCTTGTAGTGAGACTGTTTCTCGTCTTGTTTGTTCTTCGTGCTTCTCGACAATTTTTCTAGCTGCTTTGTCGTTTTTCACCATTTGAAAGGTGTCGCCTGCTTCCGGAACTTCGTTCAATCCCATAATTTCCACAGGAGTAGAGGGTCCGGCATTTTTCACTCTATTTCCTGAACTGTCAAACATTGCTCTGATTCTGCCTTTGCTGTTGCCAGTTACAATGATATCGCCTTGTTTCAGTGTTCCTGTTTGGACCAACAGAGTCGCTATAGCCCCTCTGCTTCTTTCTATTCTTGCCTCAACTACCACACCTTTTGCGTCTCTGCTTGGATTGGCCTTATATTCGCTAATTTCAGAGACCAACTGGATTCCCTCCAATAGCTGGTCCACACCTTCCCCTGTTAGTCCAGATAGGGGCACTGCAATGACATCTCCGCCCCAATCTTCTATTAACAGATTGTTTTCGGAAAGTTGTCTATAAACTCTATCGACATCAGCATTTGGCAGGTCTTTTTTTGTTACTGCAACTATTATCGGGACGTCCGCAGCTCTAGCGTGGTCGATCGCTTCAGCCGTTTGTGGCATAATCCCGTCGTCAGCGGCTATCACAAGAATTACGATGTCGGTAACTCTGGCACCCCGGGCACGCATCGCTGTAAATGCTTCGTGACCAGGTGTATCTAAGAAGGTGATGG
>CAYTAN010000043.1:3473-5512 GCA_964435605.1 uncultured Dehalococcoidia bacterium | reverse complement strand
TGGCAGTCCTTCGACTGGCATGGTGGGTTCGACTCCCTCGCGCTCCCGCCACATAATATAGCTTTTAAATTTGGTAGTGGAGATAGGGTTTGAAGCTTTCTGATTTAATTTTGAGTCATATAAATGATTCGAGTGTCGGAATCGGACAGGTGGCTTTTGAATGTGCTCTTATTGAGTATCCTGACCTGAATATTGACCAAGAGGTGTCATCGTTCGAATCACTGTCAAGAGCTATAGAAGGTAGGATTGCAGAATGCGATACCTCGCTTGCCAAGGTAAATGTTCTCAGTGAGTATTTGTTTGATGAGGTTGGGTTTCAAGGGAACACTGATAATTATTACGACCCCAAGAACAGCTTTATCAACGATGTTCTAGACCGTAGATTAGGGATACCTATATCGTTGAGCATTGTTTATTCTGAAGTTGCTTCTAGATTAGGACTAGAATGTGTTCCGATTGGCACACCTGGTCATCTTGTATTGAGAATGTATACCGAAGATGGGATCACATATTTCATTGACGCATTTAACAAAGGCATCGTGATGTCTGAATCGGAAGCAATAGCTTTTTTCAGGAAAAACGTTGGCTTTTCGTATGATGTAAGTGAATTAACATTTGACCCAATTGGCAAGGGTGATTTGGTATTGCGTTTGTTCACCAATATTAAACACATATACCTTCGAGACTCAGATTATGAAAGAGCATATAAAGTTTTGGATCTAATGGTTAATCTTGATCCAAATAACGTTTTTGAACGCAGAGACCGGGGCATAGTGGGGTTGAGAGTAGGAATGCAGGAACAGTCTCTAAGAGATTTTCGTTCGTATCTGGAAATACATCCTGTAGGTAGGTCAGCAGTAGAGATATCAGGTCTAATTGAAATGCTAGAAAAGGGACGGGCCGAAGGATAATTAAGGTAACACAAGGAGAGCTATATGACGGCGATTAAGTATTGGCTGATGAAGTCCGAGCCATCTGATTATTCCTTTGAAGATTTAAAAGGTGAGGAAAACCAAACTGCTGAATGGGATGGAGTACGTAATTATCAAGCAAGGAATCTCCTTAGGGATGAAATAAAAGTTGGCGATAAAGTGCTTTATTACCACTCTAATTCCAAACCCTCCGCTGTAGTAGGCACAGCTTCCGTAGTTCGGGAGGGTTATCCTGACTTCACTGCCTGGGATCCCACTGCAAAGCATCCTGATCCTAAAAGTACAAAAGATGATCCGATATGGTACATGGTCGATATTAAAGCGGATAGAACTTTTCAAAGAATTGTTTCTTTGAAGGAAATAAAAAGTATTCCTGAGTTATCGGAAATGGTATTGGTGAAAAACTCTAGACTGTCAGTGCAGCCTGTGTTGCAAGACGAATTTGACCTTATTGTCGAACTCGGAGATTCGGTTCAGTGACAGTGTTATGACAATTTTCACTCGTGAGAGCTTGATCGAGATCCAGGCCGAATTATGGAAATCCATTTCAAATTTTTGCTGTGAATTGAACCCAGGAGATTGGGGTCAGCCTACCAACTGCCCTAATTGGACTGTGAAAGACTGCCTATCACATCTCATAGGGATTGAATCGAGATTGATGGGAGATGCTGCCCCAGAAATAGAAATTGGAGACTTAGAGCACGTTAAAAATTCTCAGGGATTCAGTAATGAGATAGATGTGATTTCTCGAAGGTTCCGTACTTCTGACAGCCTACTTGAAGAATTTGCCAATGTTACGACGCGTCGTCTGCGCTACTTGAAAAGTGAAAAAGATTTCTCAATTGAAGCTGAATCACCTGTTGGGCCTGGAAGTTTGCTAGACCAGGTATCAGTCCGTATATTCGATGGCTGGGTTCATTTTCAGGACATGCGAATGGGTGTTGGAGTTCCATGTGACTTTGCTTCCGAAGCTGCTGATCTATCCTTGGGGCGCATGTATTCAGTTATGCCTTTTGTGGTTGGGAAAAAGGCAGGCGCCACCGATGGAACAACGGTTTTATTTGAAGTGTGTGAGGACGAACAGGTAGTGCAAAAGTTTGTGCATGT
>CAYTAN010000043.1:0-3373 GCA_964435605.1 uncultured Dehalococcoidia bacterium | reverse complement strand
CAGAAGTTCTTCAGAATTTCTTTTCCCATTGGCTAATAATCCAACAATGGATCCATCAAGAGTTTCTGGTCGATCCGCTAGCAAGGTATTCTCCTTTCGAGGCGATATTGTTGGGTCTAGTACCTCTACACTTTCCAATGTCATACCATTTCCTCCTCTTTACTTGGTCGAGCAGCATTTATCTTTCGGTGCAACAGCATGATACCTAAATTCTCATTTTCCGTCATTGTTGAATTTAGGTTTCTATATTTTGATTGTAACTGATTGCGAGTTGCTTCCTCCGCCCCAAAGTGGGATTACCTGAGAAAAGGCACCGGCAAAGCCTCCCGCTACCAAAATAGTAAACCCTTCAGGATTTAAAGTGGCGTGTGAAATAGATTCGCCTTCCGGTTTTGGACCAGGATTAATGGATCCGCTTCCCCACTCATTATCAGATCTAGATGTGAGTTCATACAGATAGTCTTTAATTCTCGCTTTTGTCCATCCCGCCTTATATATGTTCTGAGCGTGCTCAGGGCATAGTACTATTACGATTTCACCCTGATTCCTGCCGGTGGCGAATAGGGCGTCTTTGAAGCTTGTAAGGATTATTTCTGGGTTAGAACTAGAGTGATTGCTCACTTGTATCGGGGACAGACCGGCGAATAGTGTAATACTGCTCCCGTCTGAATTTACCCCTCTATCCATTCCGATGGGGTCCCATTTATTAGCCGCTTCATTTTCGGTTATGCACCATGTGTATTTACCTGCGTGGCCAAGGGTTGCTTTATCGATTTCTCCTGACTTGGAGCCTGTTGCATTTATGATTATTAATCTGATTGCTCGTCCTATTGTTGCATTGGCTCTGTGACCAGGCCCAAAGACACTAATTTCACCGTTTATCCCTAGATCTCTCGCTATCGGCCCACTCACTACCGATAACACAGCTGAACCCATAGTGCTGGCTGTTATTGCATGCAGATTGAATTCAGGTTGAACTAGAGCTTTCACAGCGGCTATAACCACAGGAAAAAACTTCGGATGGCAACCCGCCATTACAGTATTGATGGCGACTTTCTCAACACTGATTTCACGGCCTTTTACAGGTTCCAGCCCAATGATGTGAGAACTAGACAAGTCAGTGGTACCAAGCATTTCCGAGACTAGGGCGGGTGTAGGAGGAACTATGGGTAAGCCGTCAGTCCAGCCTTGATCATAGAAAAAATCAACAGCTTCAAAATAGGATTCGAATGAATATTTTTTAGATGACTCCTTGCCTGTCAAAACTTTCCTCCCTGAAAACTCTTTTATAACTGAGAATAATCGACTAATTGGGGGTCGCTGAAGCGAATATTATCATTTCTTTTTTCAGTCTAACCAACACCGCCCGTCGCCTCACAATACTCTTGTGAAATTATTAAGGAAATTGTATTATCTTCCTGATGATGCAATTAATAGGTTCAAACGGGTAATTCAAGGGGGCTTTAATAAGATGACAACAGCTGGGAAAAAGCAAAAATCAGTAGTCGTACTACAGTTGTCTGGAGGCAATGACTACCTGAATACTGTCGTTCCTTATGGGAACGAGGATTATTATGATTTTCGAAAGACTGTTCACATCGAACAAGACGCTGTTCTGCCTATAGATGGCACATTTGGGTTCAATCCTAGTATGGCGCCATTCAAGAGACTGTACGATCAAGGCAAGGTCGCTGTTATTAATGGCATCGGTTATGACAACCCTAATAGATCGCACTTTCGATCCATGGACATATGGCATACAGCCCTACCTGACGAAATCGGAACAGAGGGGTGGCTTGGTAGAGTTATAAGAGACTTGGACCCCAATAGCGAGAATGTACTAACTGGGGTTAACTTCGGACGAGGTCTTCCAAGAGCTTTGGGTGTCAGAGGTGTTCCTGTAGCATCAGTGGGAAATTTAGAGACTTATGGCCTGTTTCCTGATATTCAAGATGAAGCGACGAAGAAACTGGCACTTGATGCCTTCGCTCATATGTATGGTGGTGTTCAAGGAAAGGATCCAGTGTTGGATTTCATTGGGCAAACAGGAATGGATGCGTTAAAAGGTGCCGACATTTTGAGAGAGGCTCCAAGGAAATATTCCTCAAGCATTGAATATGCTGCAAATCCTATTGCACAAAATATGAAGAGTATTGCTCAAGTTTTACTTGCCGATTTTGGTACTCGAGTCTTTTACACCCAGCATGGCAGTTTTGATACACATTCTGGTGAACTAGTTAGCCATGCTAAGTTGTGGGACGAAGTGGCTGGGGCTGTTGGAGATTTCTATGACGATATGAAAGAGCACGGTACAGAGAACGATGTAGTAGTTCTAGTATTCTCTGAATTTGGCAGAAGGATCAAAGATAATGGATCTGGAAGTGACCATGGCTCTGGAGGTGTCGCCTTTGTGATCGGTGGAGACGTTAAGGGTGGCATGTATGGTGAGTACCCTTCCATTAAGGAAGCTGACCAGCTTGAAGGGGACTTACACTTTAATAATGATTTTAGGTCGACCTATTCTACGATAGTTGACCAGTGGTTCGGGCTGGACGCGGTACCCATCGTAAATGGACAGTTTGAGCAGTTTGATTTTTTGAACAGCTGACCGCCGTGTTGGAGTGACCAAGACGAAAGGAATGACAGCACCAAAAGCCACGCTTTTGGTGCTGTTTTTAGTTAGGAGGTAAATGTGAAATGAGTATCGATAATTTGAGTCTTTTTGCTCATTTTGCCCGTAGAGCAGGATTTTCTGCTACTCGGACAGAACTTGAAGAGTATATGGATATTGGTTACGAGGCTACGGTTGAAAAATTTCTCAACCCGGGTGATCCTCAGAACATGCCAGACGATCTCATTCAACGTTACCATGTAGATCAATATGAATTGCGGCAGTTAGATGGAGCGGGAGCTTATTGGCTCTACAGGATGATAACCACCCAAAATCCTTTAGAGGAAAAGCTTTCTCTCTTTTGGCATGGGTTGTTTGCTACTGGCTATAGCAAGCTTAATCAGGCTAGATCTATATTGAATCAAATAGACATGTTTCGGACCTATGGGTTAGGTAGTTTCAAAACCTTATTGGTTGAACTGTCAAAAGACCCAGCAATGATCATATGGTTGGATAACAATGATAATCATAAAGATTCTATTAACGAAAATTACGGTAGAGAGCTTCTAGAGTTGTTTTCAATGGGGATTGGTAATTATACGGAGGAAGACATAAAAGAATGTGCCCGAGCGTTCACGGGGTGGACCTTGAAGAACGCAGAATACATGTCTATGCGAGCTACTAAGGATTCTATATGGCCATATGGGAGAATTGCTTGGCATTATGAGTATAGGGACTACGACCATGATGAAGGAGAAAAAG
>CAYTAN010000042.1:0-5610 GCA_964435605.1 uncultured Dehalococcoidia bacterium | reverse complement strand
AAAATATTAGTGGGACATTCTGAAAGAAGGCAGTTATTTGGGGAATCAGAAGCTATCATAAACAAAAAAATAGCTATGAATATTTCTCAAGGTATCATCTCTGTCTTATGTGTAGGTGAGGCAGAGTTTTATGAAGGTGGAGCCAGTGAAGCAAACCGTGTTTTGGAAGATCAGCTTATGAATGCTTTGAGAGATATTGACCTGAGTGGCCATGACAGCTCAGAGCTTGTAGTGGCATATGAACCTATTTGGGCCATTGGTACGGGGAATGCGGCGACTCCAGCGATTGCCAAGGAAAGATGTGTTTTTATAAAAGACCGCTTAATCGCTAAGTACGGTAGAGAGGTCGCAGAAGCTATTCCGGTTTTATATGGCGGTAGTGTCAGTGAAAATAATGCTAGATCTTTTTTGCAATGTGAAGGTATAGACGGTTTGTTAATAGGGGGGGCAAGCTTGCACTCGCAAAAATTTAAGTCGATTATTCAAGTTGCCAATGGTGTAGCCGATGAAAAGCTATTTCAAGGTTAGGATTTGATAGCTGTAGTAGGGCCTACAGGTGTAGGAAAAACAGAATTTGCTTTACGTATTTCTTCGGAGATAGATTCGGAGATTGTCAATTGTGACAGTAGGCAGATTTACCAGGGTATGGATATTGGGACAGCTAAACCCACCCAAAAGCAAACCCAAATGGTGCCTCATCACCTATTCGATATATGCGCTCCGACAGAAACCTATGACCTTCACAGATATCAGGATCATGCCAAATCGGCTATAAGTGAAATAAAGTCCAGAAACAAAATTCCGATTCTTGTCGGCGGCAGCGGGCAGTACCTCTGGTCACTTGTCGAAAATTGGGATTTGGGAAATGTAAAACCTAACCCAGACCTTCGAGTTGAATTGGACTTGAAAGTTTCCAATAAACAGGGGATGTCAGAGTTGCTGGAGGAACTTAAAGTAAATGCTCCAGATATATATCATAATATTGATATATTGAACCCTCGGAGGGTTGTTCGAGGAGTTGAGAAACTTCGTTCGGGAGAGACTTGTTACGGTCCTCGAAAAAGAGGTTCTGGTATAGATCAATGGTTCCTAATAGGTTTGACGAATAATCGAGAACAGCTATATAAGAGGGTAGACGAAAGAGCAGATCGGATGGTTTCTAATGGATGGATATCTGAGACTAAGCGTTTGTTGTCGGATGGGTGGGGCGCAGGGACACCTTCAATGAGCAGTATAGGATACAGAGAACTCGGTTTATTCTTAGACAAAAGACTCACTTGGGAGTTATGCATGGATAAAATTAAATCTCGAACTCATCGGTTGATTAGAACTCAATACAATTGGTTTAAAATGTCTGATGCAAGAATCAACTGGAAAGATTTAGGTTCAACTGAGGAACGTTCGGTTATTAGAGAGATAAAAGACGCATTGAACGAATTAAAAGCATAGGATGCGAAACAAGGTAGATTTGCAATGAATTTTACGAAGATGCACGGTGCAGGGAACGATTATGTTTATGTTAACGGTTTCACTGAAAATCTAGATTGGCCCCAAACTGCTATAAGTGTTAGCGACAGGCACACTGGTATCGGGTCAGATGGACTCATAGTAGCGGTTCATTCTGAAATAGCAGATGTCGGAATGAGGATGTTTAACGCTGATGGATCGGAAGGGGAAATGTGCGGAAATGGTATTAGATGTTTGGTTGGATTTGCCATGGACAATGGACTGATTGAAACAGAAGAAAACGCGGTCTCGGTGGAAACAGGTGGTGGGGTTTTAGAAGTCGAACCTATATTTGATGATGGACTCATGACAGGAGCCAGAGTGAGCATGGGTGATCCAATTTTTCTTCCTGCCGACGTACCTGTGAACTTACCTGAAGGAAATCAATCGGACCCCGTGCTTGACTTTCCCTTGTCAATAGAAGGCCATCAAGAACATCATATGAGTTTCGTGTCAATGGGTAATCCACATGCGATATCAATTATAGATACTGATGTTAGTGAGTTTCCATTGTCTGAAATAGGACCAAAGGTAGAGAACCATGTTATGTTTCCAAATAGAATAAATTTTGAGATCGTGAATATTGTTGATCGTCAAAATATGAAAGTTAGGGTTTGGGAAAGGGGCTCAGGATTAACTATGGCTTGTGGGACCGGGGCTTGTGCTGCAGCGGTGGCCGCCCAATTGAAGGGATTAGTTAGCGAAAAAGTAAACGTAAATTTGCCAGGGGGAGATTTGGTGGTCGAGTGGCGACCAGGTTCGTCTGTGATTTTAGAAGGACCGATTGAAACAGTGTTTAGTGGAACTTGGGTTGACAGCGCTCACTAGAATTAGAGCAATTAATTAAAACGGAGTATTAAATGAAATTTGCCAAAAGACTAGATACGGTACCTCCGTACCTTTTTGTTGAGATTAGCCGTAAAATAGCAGCAAAGAAACGGGAAGGAATCGAAGTTATCTCATTTGGTATTGGAGATCCTGATATACCAACACCAACTAAAGTTGTAGAAGAGTTGAGGCGGACTTCGCTAGACAGTCCGAATCACAGGTATCCAGAGACAGATGGGTTGCCTGAATTTAGAAATGCTGTGGCCGCCTGGTATAACAAACGTTTCGGAATCACAGTGGATGCCGATAAGGAGGTGCTACCTCTAATCGGTGCTAAAGAAGGTATCGGTCACGCTTCTTTGTGTTTTATAAATCCGGGGGATATTGCTTTGGTTCCTGATCCGGGGTATCCGGTATATTCAGTGGGAACCTGGTTTGCAGGTGGGGAATGTCACTGGATGCCTCTAATAGAGGAAAACGGTTGGCTACCAGACCTATCCGCTATCCCGTCTGATGTTGCTGCTAAATCGAAGGTTATGTGGCTAAACTATCCGAATAACCCGACGGGTGCGGTTGCTGATGAAGGATATTTAAAGGAAGTAGTTGAATTCGCCAAAGCTAACGACATAGCTGTGATGCATGACGCTTGCTACACAGAAGTTGCATATGACGGATACAAGCCGCTTAGTTTTCTTGAAATTCCCGGGGCAATGGAGGTTGGGCTTGAGTTCCACTCCTTGTCTAAAAGCTACAACATGACCGGGTGGAGGGTTGGCATGGCGGTCGGAAATTCGGAAATGATTGATGCACTAATGGTGGTCAAATCAAACCTGGATTCTGGTATCCCTAATGCTGTTCAGTACATGGGTATAGAAGCGATGAACATAACTGAAGAAGAGATAGATGAGAGAAATTCCATATATCAAGGCAGAAGAGATAGGGTGGTGGAAACTCTAAACAAAATTGGGTTAGAAGTTGAACCTCCAAAGGCTAGCCTATATGTTTGGGTAAGGATACCTGAGGGGTATTCATCGGCTGAATTCGCCGAACTTTTGTTAGAAGAGAGAGATGTGGTTGTAACCGCGGGCAATGGCTACGGACCTAGCGGAGAAGGGTATGTACGCTTATCACTGACGATATCGGAATCCGACCTCAATGAAGGGTTACGTCGAATTGAAGGTTGGAAAATACCTAAAAAGATTTAAAAGGCATAGTTATATTTACATTGGGTAAGGTGTGTAAATTCCAAGAAAAACGATAGATGTCCGTAACAAAAGTGAACGTGCACTTCTATTAAGTGCTTCCGCCAAATCTAGGAGGGGACCTTGGGCTCCGAAGGATTCTCTTAGGGAACTTGAAGAACTTGCTTCAGGAGCGGGTGCCGAAGTCGTTTCCTCTATTTCACAGAAATTGGTTCGGCCAAGTCAAACTTATATGGGTTCTGGGAAGATAAGTGAGATCCGGGAACTTATATCAGATCAAAATATTGATACGGTTATTTGTGATGACGAGCTAGAGCCAAGCCAGCAATTGAGCATGGAGAGCGCTTTGGGTTCCGTAAAGGTCATAGATCGCACTGCGCTTATATTGGATATATTTGCTTCTAGAGCACAGAGTAAAGAAGGAAGACTGCAGGTTGGGTTGGCCCAACATGAATATTTGCTTCCCAGGTTGGCTGGGCAATGGACTCACTTGGAGAGACTAGGAGGTGGAATCGGAACGAGAGGCCCAGGAGAGTCGCAAATAGAAACTGACCGTAGGCTAATTCGAGGCAGAATACAAAAGTTTAAGAAAGATCTGGAGAAAGTTCGGCAGCATCGTTCCCGTTATAGGGATCGCAGAAAACAGTCTGAAATTCCTGTAGTTGCGCTGGCAGGTTATACAAATGCTGGGAAAAGCAGTATTTTGAATTTATTGGCCGGTGAAGGATCCAGAGCAGAAAACAGGTTGTTTTCTACCTTAGACCCCGTGACAAGAAAAATAGTGCTCAGTGACGGATCCAAAGCCCTTCTCACTGACACAGTCGGATTTATCCAAAAATTACCAACTACCTTGATAGCGGCTTTTAGAGCTACTTTAGAAGAAGCTTCTGATGCGGACTTGATTCTCCATGTCATTGATGTCAGTCATCATAATAGGCTTGAACAGTCCAGGTCAGTTATAGGTCTGCTTAATGATCTAAGACTCTCAGGTAAACCTGTAGTAACAGTTTTAAACAAGGTTGACAGATTTGCTGACGACTTTGCTTTCGAACTAGATGATTCTTTCCAGAAATTCTCAGAGGATTTCAGGAATATGGTGTTTTGCTCAGCAAAAACTGGCTTGGGGAGAGGAAGCTTGCTGAAGTCACTAGAACAAGAGCTGAAGCTCACAAACGTTAGTTTCTAGATACCTGTTGGGTTAATTGCGCACTATATATGTTATGTAAAGTTATGCTAGGGCGATATTTAGGTTTCCTGACCTTTGCAACTCTAGTAAAAGCTTGACAGCCATATCATTGAACCCCTCGTAACTTATGAAGATAGCTTTCTGCTCGAGCAACGAGATTTCTGAAGCTAAGGTCATACCGGATCCAGTTATGATGGCCGGATGGCCTGAGAGTCCGAAACTGAGACCTGTTGCAAATCCTATGGACATCAAGTCCAGATCTTGCGTATTCATCGGAAGTTCAATAATGACTCGTTTTATGTTGCTTTTTTCTTCGTCAGAGAATATGACGTCTCTTAAATCATAGTCTTTAAGTTTTTTTACTTTTAGATTTAAGGAGGTAAAGAAATCTTCCGTTTGTTTACTGATGACGCTCTGATCTTCAGAGATCATTAATATTTGGTGGTCTGAAGGGTTTTGTTCAGGTGAAGTTTCCGGGGTATAAGGCGTTTTTTTTGCGTTTGTCCCATTGGTCGCAGACTTGCTTTCATGTTTCGGCCAACGGTTTGCCTGGTCAATCGGCGATGTCAAGATGGAGTCGTAATATTCTTGGTTAGTCCGGTATATGCGGATATATTCGTTGGCCATGTCTGGGTGTATTGAAATATCTCGTATCACCACGCTGTTGATGAATTCCTCATCTGTCCGTCCTTGTTCGTTTTCTAAAGCATTAAATTCGTGAAATTTTCTTGGTTCATATATAGCTTCAGATAGGGCCTCAATTTTTTCCTCTGGGGACCGTGGCGACAGGATGGAGACTGCGAGATTAGTAAGGTTTATGAATTCGTCGTTGTATCTTCCAGATGTGATTTTGTATTGTTCTCCTGCCGACAGTAAAGTTGTAAAATT
>CAYTAN010000041.1:0-5692 GCA_964435605.1 uncultured Dehalococcoidia bacterium | reverse complement strand
TTGGATCGCTTTCTACTTAAAATAAACCTCGGATACCCTAACCGAGATATTGAGAAAGAAATATTGAATGCGCAGCTGTCTGAGCATCCGATAACAAAATTAGAGCCAGTAACAACTCCGGATAAGGTACTAGAGTGTCAACTGTCGGTCAAATCAATATTTGTTGACGAGTTAATCAAGGAATACATCGTCAATATTGTATCGGCCACGCGAAATAATAATAATTTAGCGCTAGGTAGCTCACCCAGAGGATCGCTAGGTTTATTCAGGACATCTCAAGCTCTAGCACTGCTTAGAGGAAGAGATTATGTGATACCGGATGATGTGCTTCACCTAGTGCATCCAGTCCTGAGCCACAGAATCATAACTTCTCCATCTGCAAGAATGACCGGACAAGATGCGGACTCTATTCTGTCAGATATAACACGAAACCTGGACATACCAGGATCTCAATCCAAAGGTTGGATGAAAAGGTAATGAGTCAACCTGGTCAGAGATATACAGTCACAAACAGGTTTTATCTGGTCGCTATAGTAGCGTTAGTGACTTTGGTTACCGGGATGGCTACAGGATTCGATCTGTTCTACAGGTTATTTTACATATTAATAATCACAATAACCTTAGCTATTATATGGCTTCTCTACACAATTAAATCAGTTGAGATATCGATTGAAAGAAAAAAAACAAGGACCAGCGTAGGAGATCTAATATCTGACAGATTACAGATCCGTGGCCGTGGATCCCTACTAAAATCTTTGGTCATCATGGAAGATGAAAGTACGATACCTGGATACATCAATCGGACGGCCCTTGTACCATCTAAAGGTTATAGACTCTCAAATTCATCAACGCGTATCACGAGGCGAGGAGTATTCACTATAGGACCAGTTTCTGTGACTTCTGCTGATGTACTAGGAATTTTCAACGGAAAATTTTACACAGGTGAACAAGAGCAGATAATGATCTTTCCTAAAGTAGTAGAAGCTACTCGGTTTGAATTGCAAGCTCACATAAATTCCAGTGACAGCTCAGTAGTCCGCCCAACCCAAGTACTGACACCTCATGCCTCAGCCGTCAGGGAATACGCCTATGGAGATAGCCTAAGTCGTATTCACTGGAAGAGCACAGCAAAACACGGCAAATTAATGTCAAAAGATTTTGATTTAGGCCTATCAGACCAGATATGGATCCTAGTAGACATGCAGCTGGATTCGCAATACCAGGCCCCGAAAGGACCATCAGACGAAATAACAATTTCAACCGCTGCATCACTGATGAAAAAATACTCCGATGAAAACATACCCGTTGGATTCATCGCCAATGGGGATCGCAATATACGTTTGGAATGCAAATCTGGAGAATCCCATTTCGAAGAAGCATTGACAGAAATGGCAAGCCTGAAGGCGGAAGGACATACATCCTTTGATGAGCTAGTGGGATCCGTATCAGCCCAATGGACGAGCAATAGCTCTGTGGTTCTCATAGCTACCATTTCAAGTACAGGATGGATACCCAGACTAATAGATTTGTCTTACAAAAAAATCAATGTAACCGTAGTTTTGGCCAATCCAGATTCTGATGAGTACACTCCAGATTTCCTACAGCACATCTCTCAATTGTCAGAATTAGGAATAAGTCCCTATGTAATAAACAGCCAAGAAACATTAAGTGACGACCTGTCGGAGACTCATCACAAGCGCGAGTATAGACAGAATGGATGATATTAGATTCTCTGACCTGATACGTCGTCAGCCCGTCAACACCGCATCAGACGGATTACCGAGAAAATTTTTGAGAACGCTTAGACCATCGCAAGCATGGTTGACATTCCTACTACTTACTTTAAGTTTGTTGGCAGTTACAGGAGTTTTAGACGGTGGAGACTGGTTCAAAACACCCTACATTCATTTGCTGGTAACAGTTTCCACAATAACTGGCATGTCAATGGCCAACGTCCATATAAAATCTATCTTCTTGCATCCTCTTGGAATTATATTTGGAATAGTGTGCGTATTTACAGCTAGCACCTCCTTGATACCCGATGTTCCTGTAACTGAAAAATACTGGGAAGTGTGGTTGCATTTGAAACATTGGTACGATGTCGCCAGCGGCGAAGGTATAAATAGAGATTTAGTCCCATATTCATTTGCATTCGGAGTTCTGGCTTGGTTTCTAGGATATGTTGGAGCCTGGTGGACTTTCAGGCATAACAATGTATGGGTCCCTATCTTCACATCCGGTGTTTCGATATTGACAGCGCTGAGTTTTCTTCCGGGCCTTTTCAGTATTAGATTTTATATTTTTGTGTTGATGTCAATGCTTTTGATAGCCCATATGACAACCAAAATTTCCACTGTGAATTGGCGTATTTCAGAGGCCAAACTCTCGAAAACCGATTCACTCATGATCATGCAAAGTGCGATATGGTTTACCGCCTTTATAATCATTGTTGCCTCCATACTTCCAATGAAGGTATATACACCAGACCGGGCCGCACAGATATGGGATTTTTTCAGAACTCCTATATCTTCAATGGAAGATGAGTTTACGCGCTTACTCGGAAATGTACCTTCAAAAACTGGCGGACACGGTAGACATTTTGGGAAGTTTCTACCTTTCATTGGATCAATATCTTTTAAAAATTCCGCCGTCCTTTGGTCGAAGTCCGACTATCCAGGCTACTGGTCATCACGTGCATACAATATATATACAAGTGAGGGATGGATGTCAGACGACACAGAAGAGAATGAATTTCTATCCAGTGAAAGGAAATGGAAGCCTAATAGTGAGGCACAAAGAGTATCTACGAAACAGGAATTACAATTTGATTTCCCGTCAAGAAAATTCATGGTTTCCGGTAATTTAGAATGGGTAAGTGAAAACGCCACGCTAGAGAGTCTGAAGCCAAAAACATTTGTAATTAACCTGACTTCAGCTGATGAAGATCACGAGTTGCCAGAATATATAGCTAATATTGCAAAACTATCGAGGGAATATATCAATAGCTATAAATCTTCTACTGTTACAAGTCATGAATCCGCAAAAATAGAAGACTTCATTAAAGACAACACCTCAGAATTGGAATTAACCTACGTCCAAAGAGACAAAGGTAAACCAATCAGTATGAGACTGACGAGAACACTTCCTATAACAGAGGATCATGTATCTTATCGATTCGACCGCCAAATACCAGCTAACAAATCTGTGAGCATGATTTCTCACGTTTCAGTTGCCACTGATGTCGAGTTGCAATCAGCAAACAATTCATACCCTGGCTATATTAGAGATCATTACTTGAATTACCCGAAGGAAATGCCTAAAAGGATCGAAAGCCTTGCCCATTTCCTAACTTATCAGGAAGCCAATGTGTTCGATAAAACCGTTGCGATAGAAAAATACTTAAGGAGTGACGATTTTACCTACTCTCGAACCATAGAAGCTCCCCCTGTTGGTGAGGATGGGGTAGATTTTTTCCTATTTGAATCAAAAACAGGGTATAGCGACTATTTTGCATCCGCAATGGCTGTGATGCTCCGAACACAAGGAATTCCAACCAGACTTATGGCAGGATATTCCTCCGGTGAATACAATTCGCTGACTCTATCATCGACCATAAGAGACTCCGATAGCCATGGTTGGGTGCAAGTATACTTCCCTGAATATGGTTGGATTGATTTTGAACCTACGCCCGCTTGGGATCGGCCAGGCAGAGAATTACGCAATCAAGATAGTCCGTTTGTACGGTCTGATAATTCAGATGCGGGGACTTCAAGTGATGGAATGGGTGGGATGAACGAAGACTTCATGGAGGGAATCAATCCAGAAGAGATATTGGTGTCGGCAGAGCAAAAACATGTATACGATTTCTTCAAAAACAAATACTTCATTGGTTCTTTGTCAACAGTTGTACTCTTTATAGTCATACTGTCGAGTACTTGGGGATTAGTCAGGTTTCGATTCAGGAAAATGACTAATTTGGAGAAAAAATATGATGAATTGGTAATATTGGGTAATTTATGCGGCATCAAAAAACAGCCAAGTGAATCCATACTGATGTATGGAGCCAAACTAGGTGTTCACCTGCCTATCATAGAGACCCCCGTTTTGGATTTCTGCAAAACTCAAACCTCCAACGTCTATTCCAGATTTGGTACAGAGGAGAAAGAGGAAGCAAAGGTATATAAATGGGGTACAATCAGACGGCATTTACTTATAAATGCCTTAAAACGTACAATCGGTAAACAGGCAAAAGTAGCCAATTAGAGAGTTAGCTATTGCCGTAGGAGTTTTAAAATATGCATGCGAAAATTGCTGTTCTTCCTGGTGACGGTGTCGGACCGGAAGTTATTTCAGAATCTATCAAAGTTCTCGACGCTATAAGCCGGAAATTTGGCCATGATTTTGAACTGGTGACTGGTAAAATTGGGGGAAACGCCATAGACGATTTCGGAACCCCATTACCAGAGACAACTATCGAAACATGCAATGAATCAGATGCCATTCTGTTCGGGGCTGTAGGCGGACCTAAGTGGGATCATCCTTCTATGACTACACGTCCTGAGGATGGGATCCTGGCTATTCGTAAATCTCTCGGCCTATTTGCCAATTTGAGACCCGTAAAAGTGTATCCTTCTCTGATAAATGCCAGTCCGCTTAAACCTGAGATACTCTCTGGAGTTGACATGATTGTTTTGAGGGAATTAACTGGAGGTTTGTATTTTGGCAAACCCAAAAAACGCTGGACAACCACACGAGGGAGAAGAGGTGTCGATACTCTAAAATACTCAGAAAACGAAATTGAGAGAATACTACGTGTAGGATTCGAATTAGCGATGGGACGCAGAAAGAAATTAGCATCTGTCGATAAACAAAACGTTCTGGAGTCGTCAAGGCTTTGGAGAGAAATAGCCATAGAGTTATCAAATGAATACCCTGATGTGGAAGTTGAGCATATCCTTGTTGACAATGCAGCTATGCAGCTGATTAGAAACCCAGCATCGTTTGATGTGATAGTTTCAGAAAACACCTTTGGAGACATCCTCACAGACGAAGCCTCAGTTCTATCTGGTTCCATGGGTATGCTTCCATCTGCAAGCCTGGCAAATCTTCCAGGCTCTACCGCAAAAAAAAGAACCGTTAGCCTTTACGAACCCATCCACGGTAGCGCACCCGATATAGCAGGGCAGGGTATAGCGAATCCCATAGGATCCATCCTTAGCACCGCAATGATGCTGAGGCTGTCATTTGATATGGAAGAAGAAGCATCCGCCATCGAAAATGCTGTTGAAGCTGTGCTGTCAGAGGGATACCGGACAGCAGACATAGCTTCAGACGGTGGGGAGGCGGTCCCAACCAGCCAGATCGGAAATGTTATATCTGGTTCTATCTAAAATAACTGGTCAGCCACACCGAACTCACCAGCAAGCTTTTCGAGAGATTCAAAAGTGGAGTCCTCAACGAATATTCCACTATCTCTTTGCTTGAGTTCATTTCGGTGTTCAATTTCTCCAGGGTACAATATTTCGTCGAAACCAGGAGCCGTTTCCGAATTCTTTAAGTATAGAGCTAATTCTTTCACTTCTTTCTTAAAGTCTGAAAGTTCTCTGAATGCTGCAACATTGAACACTGCCATGAACGAACCGTCATTATGCCTACCAGACGGATCATGCCCAAATCCAAGTCCTGTCAATAT
>CAYTAN010000040.1:3318-5973 GCA_964435605.1 uncultured Dehalococcoidia bacterium | reverse complement strand
TGGCATACCCACTCATCACCGGGGGAAAACCGATTTTGTCTATACCCGCGATGGCTATAATCATGTATGAAGGATCAATGCTAGGGGCGATAATTTTCACGGTGATTGGGATAATTTTTGAATCTAGGTTGCCCAGACTTTTCATGGGTGCCTACAGTGAGAAAATTACAGAGGGGCATATAGGGGTTACAGTGACTACTGAAGCAGACAGAACCGACGCAGCCGAGGAAGCACTTAGGCAGGCCGGTATTGATGGCGAAATCATTCGGGGATGGCAGTAGCAAACAGGCGTAAATGAATGAAGATGAATGTATTTGAAATGACAAATAGAAAACTATTAGTATTCTTAGCAGTTGCGATATGCGGCGTTTTGCTCACAACGGGTTGTTATAACTCCAAGACTGGAGAAGTCAACTTCGGCGGGGCGATCCACTTTGAGTTACCGGCATTTCCCGATTCGGGTTCACATGCTGTGCAAGTTTTCTCGGAAATGCACTATTCTCCCGCCTTTAGGTCTCAAGAGGTTCCACGACTACTCCCTCCTGAAGGCTCAGTTCCAATTACCGGAGCGGAGGTTGTGGTGTTTGATGTAGATGAATTGAAGGAACTTTCATCTCCTGTTAGAGATTATGATTTCTCCCGAGCCGAAAAAGTCTATAAAGTTAATTGCCAAGTCTGCCACGGAGCAAATCTGGCAGGTGAGGGCCCAATTACACAATTGAAAAGTGGAAGAGGTGATGGATCCTTGGTGTATGACGGCGCAGTTCCTGTAAACCTGCTCTCAGAAAGGGTCACGGAGCTAACAGATGGAGAGATATTCGGATATATTTCTTGGGGAGGAAGACCCGGATTGGCCGCGGCGGCAAGAGGTAAAAGCTCATCGGCCATAATGCCGCAGTTTGCTAAGTTGCTAACCGAAGAGGAGCGATGGCAATTGGTTTCTTATTTAAGACAAATGGCTGGGCAATAAAATAAAAATTCCCCCTAGGATATTTGTTCAGTCTTTAGCCTATCCTACCGATCAGTCCTAGTAGCGTCTCCCTGCTACGCAATATAGAATCTTTATCGCCGGGAGTTTCAGGAAAAATCTGAGCTGCTATTTCCGTAGCTCCAGCAGACGCGTATTCACGTAGTTTTTCTTCTATTTCTTGTTCATTTCCTATAGCGGCCAACTCTGCAGGGCTTTCTGCATTTTCACGATTTATCATTGCTCGATAACTTGGAAGGTCTCCGTAGCGTCCAAAATGTTTTGAGGCTTCTCTGAATCCAGTCTCTTTTTTGTCGGTAACACATAGCGGTAGCCCCACGATTATTCTCGGACTTTTTTTGCCTGCTTTATGTGCTGATTGTGTGATTTTAGGCGTTATATGATTCTTAACGGTTTCAGGTCCCGTCATCCAGGTGACCGTACCGTCTGCGAGTTCCCCTGCATTTTTAAGCATGAGATTTCCTAATGCCGCTATCACGACAGATAAGGCCGGCCGCTCTTTTGAAGTGAACTCAGAGACTGCTGTATGAATCTCACCTCTGTGGTTGACTTTGCCGTACGTTGACAGAGAATTCACTATCGACAAGTACTCTTTCATATGCTTCGCTGGTTGTTTAAATTCGAGGCCAAATCGATTTTCGACCACTGGTTTATGAGAGACACCCATACCGAGAGTGAATCGGCCTTGTGCAGACGCTTGTACCGTTATGGCCTGTTGTGCCATTGCTATAGGATGTCGTAGGAAGGTGGGAGTTACAGCTGTGCCCATTTTGATTTTTTTGGTTTGCTGGGCTGCCATGCTCATCATTGTCATTATATCGAGGTCCATAATGTGAGCTGCCCAGAAGCTATCAAATCCATCATTTTCAGCCTCTATGATTTGATCGATTTGACCTTGCAGTGTTCCGGCGGAACCGATAGATCCAATAAAGAGTCCTATGTCCATTTTTTAGATTCCTTTTATGTTTCAATTTCTAGGGATCAGGTTTCCTTTTTCACTTTCGCCCACCACAGACGCTATTGCAAAATCCTTTGAATGCGTCAATGATAATGCTAATTCATGAAGCCCAATTTGGTCCGAACGTTTTAATGCTCTCCCATGTAATTTAATGTAGGGGGCGCTTCCTCTTCTTCTTTTGATCTCAATATCTTTCCAACCGACTCCTCTTATCCCGGTTCCTAAAGCCTTCATTGTCGCTTCTTTGGCGGCAAACCGGCTGGCTAGTTGTGGCGCTCGACCTCTGCAATATTCCCTTTCTGACTGAGTATATATTCTTTGTAGGAACCTATCTCCATATTTTCCAGCGACGCGCTCTATTCTCTCAATCTCTATAATGTCGACTCCAGTAACAAGCATTCTGACGCTTCCTCCATTGGCATAAGTATTAATTGAAACATCAATAGTCGTATAATTTATTGCTGTTGCGCGATTCAATTTATGCGAAGGTTAATCTATGGAGGCTGTTGGTGTCATCAGGATTTGTTAATGAAAAGGTGATTGATGGAAAGAAAATTGCCCTTGAAATAAGACAGGAAGTTTCTAAGTCAGTGGAAGAGATGGCTTATAAACATTCAATGAAGCCGGGGCTTGCAGTGATATTGGTGGGTGACGATCCGGCTTCCGCGGTGTACGTTAGGAACAAGGAACGATCTGCAATCGAAGTGGG
>CAYTAN010000040.1:0-3218 GCA_964435605.1 uncultured Dehalococcoidia bacterium | reverse complement strand
GTTTTGGGTAGAAGCAATATTGTTGGAAGACCGGTGTCCAATCTTTTGTCTATGAAGGGTGATGGAGGGAACGCGACTGTTACTGTTTGCCATAGTCGAAGTTCTAATTTAGTCCATTTCACCAAAACTGCGGACATTGTGATAGCTGCATTAGGTATACCTAATTATCTCGGGGCAGACATGATTTCTGAAGGTGCTGTAATCATAGATGTGGGTATAAACAGAGTAGAATCTCCTGAACGGAAAAGAGGTTATCGCTTGGTTGGGGATGTTAATTTTGAGGAAGTTATCCGAAAGTCGTCAGCTATTACTCCCGTTCCTGGAGGTGTGGGCCCTCTGACTATAGCCATGTTGTTATCGAATACTGTTCAATCTGCTCGTATGTTCAATCACGGCGGTTAAGGAATGAGTTATAATTTTGCCTGTTAAAGTTTCATATTTAGGATCTGTTTAATACTTATCAGTAGACTAATTTAGATGACTACTCAAAAAAGAGATTATTACGATATCTTGGGTGTTTCCAAAAATGCCAGTGAGGACGACTTAAAGAAAGCGTTCCGAAAGCTTGCGTTTCAATACCACCCGGATCGTAATAAAGAAGCTAGTGCAGAAGAGAAATTTAAAGAAATAAACGAAGCTTATCAAGTACTGTCAGACCCAGATAAGAGGTCACAATATGATAGGTTCGGACATGCGGGCCTGAGTGGTTCCGCGTCAGCTGGTGATGGGGTTGGCGGATTTTCAGGTTTTGGAGACATATTTGACTCATTCTTTGGTGGTTCAGGATTCGGTGGTTCTACACGTAGTAGAAATTCGGCACGAAGGGGATCTGACTTACAGGTAACAATGACTGTTGGATTTGAAGATGCGGTCTTTGGTACTGAAAAAGATTTTGAGGTTAATAGAGTCGAGTCATGCTCAAAATGCCGAGGATCGAAGAGCGAACCAGGGAGTTCCGTTTCTAACTGTAGTACATGTGGCGGCTCAGGACAGGTTCGAAAGGCACAACAAAGTGTTTTTGGCCAGTTCGTGCAAGTGGCTGACTGTGGATCATGCAGAGGTCAGGGTAAGGTCGTTTCTAATCCCTGTACCCACTGCCGTGGGCAAGGCAGGGAAAGGGCGAAAAGAAAACTCGCAGTCACAATACCGCCAGGCATTGAGGAAGACACTCAGATTCGGTTAACTAATGAAGGGGAACATGGGCTCAATGGCGGCCCACCGGGCGATCTTTATATAGCATTTCGCATAGAAGAGCACGAGTATTTCATTAGAGATGGAATCAACATTCGGTATGAACTACCTGTCAATATCGCTCAGGCTTCTCTTGGTGCATTAATCGATGTTCCAACATTGGACGGCCGAGTTGAGCTAAATGTTCCCGCAGGGACGCAACCAGGACAAATATTTCGGATAAAAGGGAAAGGAGTTGCTCAGCTTCAAGGTAATAGGAGAGGGGACCAGCTTGTCACTATTGATGTGAAAGTTCCTAGGAAGTTAAATAAGGATCAAAAGTCGTTGTTGGAAGAGTTGGGAGAGAGCTTCCCACCTATTGATGCAGAAGAAAACGACGGAATATTCAATAAGTTTAAAAACACTTTTGGAGGGCAATAAGGTTTTTTGAGTTGGCTAGAACTGTCCATAAATTCACCTCCGGAATTTGTGGAACCCTTGAGTCATATTTTTTATAAATATGGCGAGGGTGGGGTATCGGTAGAATATCCTGCTGAATTCAACCCGGACGAAGGTGAGGTAGCACCCGTACCAAAGTTCTTGACTATTAAAACATACCTGCCTTTTGATAAGACTTTAGATCAAAGAAAGGCCAATATTGAAATTGGTGTCAGGTTGGTGGCGCATGTCTGTGAAATAGACTCGCTTGTGGAAAGGGAAGTTGAAGAAGAGGATTGGGAGTCTAATTGGAAAGAGTATTTTCATCCTATAAAAATTGGAAAAAAGTTGGTGATATGTCCAACTTGGCGAAACAACGAACTTTTTCCCGATCGAAAGGTCGTTATGCTGGACCCTGGTATGGCTTTTGGAACAGGACATCATCCAACTACCAGAATGTGTTTGGAGTTAATCGAAGAGATCATTAGAGGTGACGAATCGGTCTTGGATTTAGGTTGTGGGTCAGGCATTTTGTCCATCACGGCTGTGAAAATGGGCGCTGCGAGTTCATATGGTTTAGAGATTCAAGAGAATGCTGTAAAGGTTGCACGTGAAAATTGCGTTTCAAACAATGTTGTTGACGAGGTTCATATAGAGTTAGGCACCCTAAGCAATTCTTCAAATAAGAAGAATTATGACGTTGTTATGGCTAACATATCTTCGAAGGTGATAGTGGATTTGAGTGAGAGTTTGGTTAGGTCCGTTAAAGTTGGTGGGCATATAATATTATCTGGTATTCTGAATGAATCTTTGAGTGATGTAAAGAAAGCCATATCTATTTTCGAGATGAAAATTGAGGAAACTAGACTAGATGGTGATTGGGTTGCGATATTGGGCCGTAAATATTGATGGGTTTTCCTGAGGTATACCGTTGTGCATAGGTTTTTCTTACCTGAGGGATGTATAGAAGGTGCCAACGTATCCTTTCCGCAGGATGTCTCTTTTCAACTGAATAAAGTTCTTAGAATAAAGCCAAGAGAGACAGTTATAGTTCTAGACAACTCAGGAACTGAGCTCTTAGTTTCCTTGGATAAAGTCGATCCCAATAAATCCATCGGCTTCATAGTTGAGAAGCGCAAAGGAAAAGGTGAGCCTTCGATCAAGTTGAATCTGTTTCAAGCACTGATAACTACCGCAAAGTTCGAATATGTGTTGCAGAAGGGGGTAGAGACGGGGGTTTCCGGGTTTGCGCCATTTGTTTCTGATCGTACTGAAGTCGGACCTCCCAAAGAGGCTCGAATTGAGAGATGGGAAAAGATAATCAAAGAGTCTGCTGAACAATCCGGTAGGAGCTTACTTCCTGAATTACGTTCATCGACTGATTTGCTCTCTGCACTCAAAGAAGCCCCAGGTATCAAAATAATCCCATGGGAAAAAGAATTCGACCGCTCTGTTAGCTCTATGTCTAGAGAATTGAGTCACAGCAAATGTTTCGATGGGCAAGTGTCAGTTTTTATTGGTCCAGCCGGTGGGTTTGACGAGAGAGAGATCAGATTTGCCCGCGAAGAAGGTGCAAAAACTGTATCCTTAGGGAACAGGGTTTTGAGGTC
>CAYTAN010000039.1:0-6104 GCA_964435605.1 uncultured Dehalococcoidia bacterium | reverse complement strand
GAATACTTCTATCTAAAGTCCTTTTAAATGATCCTGAGAGAGGTAGGATCAGATAAAAATGTAAGGAAAAGGTGAAATCATGAAGAAGTTTGCTTCACTAATCATGGTGTTGACGCTGTTCAGCCTTGTTATCGTAGGGTGTAGCTCTGACGATGAGGCAGATTCAGCGCCGGCTCCAGCTGCGAAGGCGGCTCCCGCACCCGCTGCAAAGGCGGCTCCTGCACCCGCTTCAGAAGCGTTGCCAGGCGCTGGCAAGACTCTAACGGTGTTAGTAACCAACGTCGGTAATGGGCGGTTTAATAACTGGCTTTCTGAGGGAGAAGACCTCAAACAGCATCGCCCATTCAACAACTCCCTAGTTGGTGGTGGTGGTGGAAGCATAATAACTCCCTCCATTGCTAGTGACTGGACAATGCAAGCTGATGGAATGGCTTGGACTTTTACAATTAATGAAGATGACATCAAATGGCACGACGGAACACAGCTCACAGCGGAGGATGTGTTCTGGAGCTTTGAAAAGAAATTTGGTTCATTAGTGCCAGGGTTAGTTGACGCAGGTTGTTACGAACCTAGGAATGCTGCTGATTCTAAGCAATTCGCCGGTGTTGAGAAAGACGGAAATAAGATTACCGTTCGTACTACAGTGCCAAGGCCAGACTTGCCTTTTAACCAGTCGCAAAACGCCCAAGGGACAGGGCCAGAAGTCATGCCTAAAGAATATACTTTGGGCTTGGGCGACGGCGATGCCTGCGCTGGATTTGATGCTTACGAAAAGGCTCCCATCGGTAATGGAGCTATGAAAGTTACGGATTTTGTTCAAGAACAAAAATATGAATATGAAAGGTTCGTCGATTATTACTGGACCAAGGAAAACGGGTTCAGCGAGGATCGGACTTACAAGTTTGAGAAATTGGTGCTAGAGGTCGTCCCGGAAGACTCCACAAGAGTTGCTGCTCTTGCAGCGGGAGATGCTGATCTTATTGAGGGGAACGTTTTGATGATCCCGGATATAGAAGCTATCTCAGGTACCCAGATTTCCTGGCAAGACGAATCCGCATACAACTGGGTTGTAATGGTGGATTGTTGGGAAGTAGATATGTGGTGCTACGACAAGAGAGTCAGGCAAGCCGTTGAAATGGCGATCGATAGAAAGACTATAGTAGACAACCTTTATGGTCGCGGTGGCACGATGAAAGGCTGGGGACACGTAACCCCAAACTCAATGGGATATAGCGAGGCGCTCGACCCACCGGCATATGACTTGGACAAGGCGATAGCTCTGCTTAAAGAGGCGGGAATCGAGGATGGCAAGTGGAAAGGCGAACAGGTGAAGTTCTCAATCTACACATGGGAGGCAGGAGATACTCCCTTACTTCCTGAGCTCTCGCAGCTGTTCAGAGATGCGTGGGTGGAAAACCTTGGGTTCGATGTGGATGTAGTGGTTGGTGACGCAGCCGGAACAAGACAGGCGTGGAACAACCGTGAATTACCAGGTCACGTTTTAGTTAGGACTAACGAAGCACGGTATGACGGTACCAGCATAGTAACCGGCAGCTGGACTAACCCGGAGATTGCGTGGAGAGCAATTAAAGGACCAGATGCTGAGCCCTTTAAGAGTACAACGGTCCCCGCAGCTCGTAAGGCATTGGCGGACATAAATCCTGATACCCGTGCCGCTAGCTTTAACGAGGCATACAAAGTATTAAAAGATGAAAATTTGTGGTGGAGTGCTTTCTTTACCAATTTGCCGTGGGGTGTAGGTCCAACAGTCTCGAGCTACGAACCTTGGAAATTGGTTCCATATGTGACTGCTCTGTACACTGTCGAGATGAAATAGAGGTCTCACAGACCGATTTGAAAGTGCTTTGAGGAGTCTCTGCCGGGACTTCCCAAGGCGCTTATGAATGAGAGAGGGGGGAGGCGTGTAGGGCTCCCCCCTCTTAGCTTATAAACGCCAGAAGTTGTAATAGAGGAGCTAGCTCTGTACCAATTTATTTTAAGAAGGTTGCTAGAAGGCGCTCTTACACTTATTGCTCTCAGCATGGTTGTTTTCGGAAGCGTTCAATTAACTGGAGACCCTGCACGGTTTCTAATGCCTATGACAGAGGCTCAGGATGAGAATGTGTACCGGGCGCAAAGAGAAGCAATGGGTTTGGACAGGCCGCTAGCTGTTCAATATCTTGATTTTTTCTTCAGTGCTGTCAGGTTTGATTTTGGTGAGTCCTTCACCAACAAAAGACCAATAAGTGAAATGCTATTGGAGCGACTGCCCGCAACGGTGCATTTAGCGATTTCGGGTATGTTTTTAGCTGTAGTGTTTGGTGTTCCGTTGGGTATTTTGTCCGCTGTAAAACGTGATTCAATATACGATCGCGTCTGCAAAGCTTTTTCGATATTTGGAATGGCAGCTCCACAATTCTGGGTTGCAATCATGCTTATATTATTTTTGGGTGGGAAGTTCGATATATTACCTACCTATGGAAGGGGAGAAGTAGAGGGGTGGCTTCCTAGTATTACCCAGATTCCCAATATGCTGTACCACTTGATATTGCCAGCCTTTGTGCTCGCCTTGTCAATCATTGCGGCGATGATGAGATTGGGAAGATCCGCGATGTTGGAGATCTTGGATAGTGACTACATTAAGTTCGCCCAGGTTAAAGGGCTTGAAGATAGGAAAGTGATTTGGAAACATGCTGCTCGAAACGCTCTAATTCCGCTGTTAACTTTTGGAGGTACAACTCTGGCTGGGCTTCTGAATGGTTCAGTAGTAGTAGAAGTCGTGTTCGCATGGCCTGGGATAGGATTGATGCTTCTAGAAGGTATTATGTCTAACAATTACCCACAGGTTCAAGGAGCAATTCTATTATCTGGATTTGCGTACATTATGTGTGCTTTGTTAGTCGACATAAGTTATGGATATGCCGATCCACGGATCAGGCTTAATTAAGTTTGTGTAGGTCAAATTAGGGAATGAGCACTGAACAGAACATAGATCAGGAAATACTAGACCGTCAGAGTCTATGGGGAAAAATAAAAGAACTCCGGCTCCCGTGGATCCCTCTTGTGGTTCTTGTTAGTATTCTCGTCTTAGCTGCTGGGGCTGACTTGATAGCGCCTCATGATCCTACCCCGAGTACTGCTAAAACGATCATGTACAGGTTGATTCCACCTTTTGAAGACTGGTCTCGACCCCTCGGAACAGACAATTTAGGTAGGGATGTGCTAAGCAGGTTAATACACGGTACAAGGACGATTCTGATAGTGTCGGTACCGTCCCTTGTCTTAGCAGTTACCGTCGGAACAGCTGTGGGACTGGTTTCGGGCTATGCCAGAGGCTGGACGGATACTATTTTAATGCGGATTACGGACGCTGTAATGGGCTTCCCTTCGATTCTAGTTGCGTTGTTGATAGTGAGTCTGCTGGGTACAGGGTTGGTTAACGTTCTCATTGCTGTGACGGTAACAACATGGTCCCGTTTCGCAAGGATGATAAGAGGAGAGGTTCTGGCAACAAGAGATTTGGATTTTGTAGTATTAGCCAGAATATCTGGAGTGTCACCAATAACTATCATGTGGAGGCATTTATTGCCAAATGTCTTGAATACACTGATGGTTATCACTAGCGTGAGCATCGGCCAAGTAATTTTACTGATATCAGCTTTAAGTTTCCTTGGCTTAGGAATGAAACCAGGCGAACCTTCTTGGGGAATGATGGTTGCAGAGGGACGTAGAGTGCTTGTTCAAGGTTGGTGGTTGTCACTATTTTCAGGAATCGCGATAACTATCCTGGTAATGGCTTTTAATTTTTTTGGTGACTGGCTGAGAGACTTCTTGGATCCAAGAATGAGACGTGCGAGATGAGAATAGTTGTCACACATAAGAGGATTACATGAATTCTAACGTGATACTGAGTGTGAAGGATCTGCAGACGTATTTCTTCACTAGAACTGGGATTGTCAAAGCTATTGACGGTATTAGCTTTGACCTTCATGAGGGGGAAACAATAGGTATAGTGGGGGAGTCCGGTTCGGGTAAAAGCATGACTGCCTGGTCTATATTGGGAATGGTGCCCCAGCCTTCGGGGCAAATAGTTGGTGGGACTATTGAATATTATGGTGAGAACCTTCTTGATAAAAGCCCATCTGAGATGTCCAAGATTAGAGGAAGCGGAATATGCATGGTTATGCAAGACCCTCTAACATCACTTAATCCGGTTTTTACCATTGAAAATCAGATAGTTGAGACACTTGAAAGAGACGGTGGTGAAAAGTCTGGTTTTAAAGAAAGAGCTAGGGAATTATTGGACCTGGTGCACATTCCGGATCCTGTCGCTCGGCTGGCATCATATCCACACCAAATGAGTGGTGGTATGAGGCAGAGGGTGGTGGGATCTATTGCGATGTCCAGGTCTCCCAACGTGCTGATAGCAGACGAACCAACTACGTCTCTGGATGCAACTATCCAATTGCAATACCTTAAACTTTTGAAAGAAATACAAGCCGAGACCGGTACAGCGATTATATTTATTACCCATGACTTCGGGGTAGTGGCGCGTATGTGTGATAGGGTCGCAGTAATGTACGCTGGCAAAATTGTTGAACAGGCCGAGGTTACAGAGCTCTTTGATAATCCTTCACATCCCTATACTGAAGCTTTGCTTAAGTCAGTTCCCAATGTTAACGAGGATGTCGATCTTCTTCCATCGATTGAAGGCCAGCCTCCGGCCCCTGATGATTTACCGGCAGGTTGCTCTTTTGCACCTAGGTGCCAGTACGCTTTTGATAAATGTAGCTCAGAACCGAGTGTGTTCCGAATTGGGGACGACCATGTATCTAGTTGTTGGAGAAATGAATAAATGGCAGAGGTAACCACACCGGTAATAGAACTATCTGAAGTTAGACAACACTATCAGGTTGGAGGAGGTCTTCTTCGGAGGAATAGGGGGTTAGTTAAAGCCGTCGATGGTGTTTCTCTGAATATACCTGAAGGTACAACATATGGTTTGGTCGGGGAGTCAGGCTCAGGTAAAACGACAACAGCCCGAATGATACTGATGGTCGAATCGCCCACAGAAGGGCAAGTCAAATACATGGGCCAATCTTTGTCTGACTTTTCAAACTCAGAGAGGCGTGCTTTTCAGTCCTCCATTGCTGCAGTGTTCCAAGATCCCTGGAGTTCTCTAAATCCAAAAATGAAAGTGGGATCAATTGTTTCTGAGCCTTTAACTGCACATCAGGACGTGACGAAAAAAGAAAGAGATGAGCGAATTAAAGAACTTTTAGAAGTTGTGGGTCTCCGCGCCAATCATGCTGAAAGATATCCACACGAATTTAGTGGCGGGCAGAGGCAAAGAATTGCAATTGCAAGGGCATTGTCAACTCAACCTAAATTAATTGTTTTAGATGAGCCGGTATCCGCACTGGATGTATCAATAAGAGCGCAGATATTGAACCTCCTAAAACAATTGCAAAACACTCACAATTTAAGTTATTTACTCATAGCTCATGATCTGGCAACCGTGAGATATATGTGCCATAAAGTGGGAGTGCTTTATTTGGGACAATTAGTAGAGGAAGGAAGCTCTAAACAAGTTTTTGCCGAGCCTAAGCATCCGTACACTCAAGCTTTAATTTCAGCTTCACTTCCGTCACACCCAAGGGACCAAAGAGAAGAGATAGTTCTTGAAGGAGAAATTCCTTCACCCCTGAATCCACCCGATGGTTGCTATTTCCATACAAGGTGTCCAAACGTGATGGATAAATGTAGAACTATTTCTCCTGCTGTGACCGGTTCAGAAACTGGGCATATCACTGCTTGTCATCTTTACGAGTGAAAACCTGAATATTTTTACTCATGCAGCACTCAACTACGGCATTCGATGTTATAGATTAAAATATCCAAGATTATGGATATGAAATGTTTTTTTAGTCGACTTGGTGCAAAGGTAAACGATACTTACACGGGTTGGTGGGTGGTCGTAGGAGCTGCCTCTTTGGCGGTTTTGTCTGGTGGCATATTGAATCATGGGGCCGCTGTATTTTTTAATCCAATAAAACGTGATTTGTCATTATCAAGTGCAAACACATCTTTGATTTTTACCCTTT
>CAYTAN010000038.1:0-6120 GCA_964435605.1 uncultured Dehalococcoidia bacterium | reverse complement strand
GATCGGGGAGGTATTAATATCCCTTAGACAGGCTGAAAGGCAGGCTGTCGAAGAAGGTGTTACTTTGCTAGTTGAACTGAAATTACTTGTTGCCCATGGATTCTTACATCTGCTAGGCTACGATCATATGGAAGAAGAAGAAGAATCAGTCATGAAGGAGCTAGAACGCAGGGTTATCGATTCTGTAAACAAACATGCCTGAAGTACTGTATAGAAAATGGAGACCTGGGTCGCTGTCAGATCTTGTTGGTCAAGAATACGTTTCTCAAACCTTAAAGCAAGCCGTCTCCTTAGATAGATTTGCACACGCGTATATTTTTTGTGGTCCGAGAGGAACAGGCAAAACGAGCACTGCTCGTATTCTAGCTAAGGCTGTTAACTGTCTTAATCCTATAGAAGGAGAGCCAGATAATTCTTGTAACGTGTGTAATTCTATGAATGAAGGTAGAGCTATAGACCTTATCGAAATTGATGCAGCAAGCAATCGCAGAATTGCGGACATAAGGGATTTGACAGAAAAGATTCATTATGGTCCAGCAGAGTGTAAATACAAGGTTTATATCATCGACGAAGTTCATATGCTCACTCAAGAAGCGTTCAATGCATTATTGAAGACATTAGAAGAACCACCGTCTCATGCTATTTTAATTTTAGCCACTACGGATATCCATAAAGTTCCGCCAACAATCATATCAAGATGCCAGAGGTTTGATTTCAGGAGGATTCCTTCTGAATTCGTTATAGAGAAATTGAGCGATATTTGCAAGAGTGAGGGAGTGCAAGTGGAAGTAGATGCCTTAGCTCTTATTGCACGTAAATCGACAGGCAGTTTGAGGGATGCAGAAAACATTCTGGATCAAGCGATCACGAGTTTTGATCAACCCATAACAAATTCGGATGTTGAAGAGATGCTCGGTATAGGTGATGAGTTTGTGTCAATAGAGCTTTTAAGCTCAGTGGCGAAAAAAGACATGAATGGGAGCCTTAGCAGACTAGCTGGACTGGTAGCTGATGGGATCGAACCGTACCAGGTACTGAACAGCTTGGTCGGTTTAAGTAGGGATCTGATGGTTATGAGATCTGGGGCTGGAGAAGGATTGGATCTGGACACAGCCATAAAGGATCACTTGAATCAAATATCACGACAGATTGATATTGGTACCTCTATTTCGATGCTAAAGACTTTCAGTTCAATAAATTTAAACACAGTTGTACCCCCATTGCTGGCAATGGAGGTAGCTATTGCAGAACTTACTCTTCCAGAGACTATAGGCACGGATGGTCCTGAAAAATTGACTGATTCTGTACTCAATTCTAGAGGCAAAGTGGAGACTCATCAGATTCCAAAACAACCCACGAGTGGGAACATAGCGGCTCCGCGAGTTTCTACTAACAGGCAAAGCGTGCCAGTAAATGGAAACCAAAATGTGCGCGGGGTTAAGAGTACAGCCTCTCAAGAGTCATTAACAAACGAAGGGGCCACTGCTGAGATTAAATCTACTCCGACCGTCAGGGATGGTGAGTCAGGAAATTTGGATGTGAAATGGAATGTTCTTTTGAGGTCACTTAGACAAACCGGGAAAAGATTCAATCTTGGAGCATTATTACGTGGATGCCATGGCAGAGACATACGATCGGACTCCTTAGTTTTAACTTTTTTACATAATTCTCATCTTGAAAGAATTAATAGTGAATTGGACGATGCTGTCGTAAAAGGGGAATTGGAGAGGATTGTAGAGGAGGTTCTCGGTAAGCGGTATGATGTTAGAGCTGAATTAATGGCTTCTGAATCAAGTTCGATCGGTAAACCTGCTGCCCAACGAAGTCACTTGGTTCGTGCAGCACAGTCTCTCGGCGCCCGCATAGTAGAAGAAAAAGGAAAAAATCGTGATGAATAGAAATATGATGAAACAAGCACAACAACTGCAAAAGCAAATGGTGAAGATGCAGGAGGAGATTGAATCCGCCAGGGTTGAATACAGTGCTGGAGGTGGTGTTGTAAAGGTAATCGTGACTGGGAAAATGGCCGTCGAGTCAATTGAAATAGACCCGGATGTGGTTGATAGTGAAGATGTAGAAATGCTTCAAGATCTAATTCTGTCCGCTATAAATGGAGGACTAGCAGAGGCGCAAGAAATGGCTTCTTCGAAAATGGGGGCCATAACTGGTGGACTGAATATACCGGGATTGACTTAGGAAAAAAATATCATGATATTTGTTAGCACTACTAAAACGGTGTTAAATTGACATCTGGCAGTTCTGGCGAAACCACTCACGTACAACGTTTGGTGGACGAGTTCGGCCGACTTCCAGGAATTGGTCCTAAGTCGGCGCAGAGACTTGCATACTACTTGATAAAAATGCCGGCTGAACAAGCAAATAGTTTGGCAGATGCTATCGTTTCAGTGAAAAATAAGATCACTTTATGCTCTGAATGTTTTCATATAACGGAAAGCGATCCTTGCGGAATATGTGGCAATACTTATAGAGATCAGACTAAGATTTGCGTGGTCGAACAACCGTTGGATGTTATCGCTCTAGAAAAAACTTCATCTTACAATGGAAAGTACCATGTTCTACACGGGTCAATTTCTCCCATAAATGGCATCGGTCCAGAAAACTTAAAGATAAAAGAACTTTTGAGAAGATTGCAAGTCAATGATGTTGATGAAGTGATACTTGCTCTGAATCCTAATTTGGAAGGTGAGGCGACCTCGATGTATATAAATCAGCTGGTGTCACCCAGCGGGATAAAAGTCACCAGGCCAGCGCGTGGGTTGCCAGTAGGGGGTGACCTTGAATATGCGGACGAGGCCACTTTAGGAAGAGCTATTGAGGGGAGACAAACTTTAGGGGAGTAGATTATGCAAGAGACATTCCTTGAATAGGAATTATGTCGTTGATGCAGTTGTGATGAAACATCGCCCTATAGGAGAGGCTGACAGGCTAATAACCTTCTACACAAATACGACAGGTAAGGTAAACGCAGTTGCGAGAAGTGTGAGGAAGCCTGGAAGCAAGTTTGGTGGATCATTGGATATATTGAATCATGTGCGGTTGTCTCTAGCGCGAGGGAGAAGTTTGGACCATGTCAGTGAATCTGACGTTATTAACAGCCATAGAGGAATCAAGGAAAATTTGGACCGTATGGCTCAAGCCATTTACATAATGGAGTTGGTAGATACTTTCGGGGAAGACAGATCAGCCAATAGAGAGTTGTTTGCGTCGACGGTGTCATTGTTAAATGAATACGACACGGGCGTTAATGTTGATTATGAGACCTTAAAGTTTGAGATGAAACTTTTGAAATCTACAGGGTTTGTACCGGAATTTCTTGTCTGCGTTAAGTGTAGGTCAGAATTGTTACCAGAAAGTCACTTGTTTGATTCTAGTAGTGGTGGAGTTCTTTGTGCGGGCTGTCGGCACGGTGTCCATGGGCAAACTCAGATGATGTCAATCGCTTCGATGAAGGTATTAAGAAATTTTCAACGGAGTAGGTATGGTGACGGGCCTGGTTCGGTGGACTTTAGTACGGAAGTCTCCGCTGAGCTAAGACGTTTGATGCAAATGTATCTTCGATTTACTGCCGAAAAAGATTTAAAAACTACTGGATTTATGGACCAGGTTAGTAAATTAGATTAGATAGATTTACCACCCTCCAGTCTAGTGCACTGGAGGGTAGTGATATTTACCCTGCTATGGGCAAATCGCCAACAGGAGAGATTTCAGCAAGCCGGTATTCTTCTGTCCAGGCCGTACCACAATCATTGCATGACATATTTTTAAATATGTATTTGTCATCCCCTGATATAGCCTCGAGGTATAAACCCATGATTGGATTAGGGGCAAACATTTTTGTATTTGAGCTACTGCAAGATATGCATTTGTTCATTGGTTGACTCCTTGATTTAATTAATTGAGTCTGAACCCTGGGTTCAGACCGTATATTTCATGCTTTTCTACAAATGGGGAATAAGTTTCTCTAAAAACCTCGCCTGATACATGTTTTGACAATTTGTCTTTGTCCACGTCAAACAAAGCAATTAAAGCTGCCTTTTCTCCAATTTTTCCTATAGTTGTTCGACTTGCGTCACAGAAACTTGATCTTGAAAGTGGGTCAGAACTGAAAAATCGTTCCCATTTTTCATAGGAGCTTTTCAATCGGGCAATAACGTACATGTCCATAACGACTCCTTTTGTAAGTTCACTAAATTTGGAACTAGATTTGTTCTGAGG
Organism: uncultured Dehalococcoidia bacterium; assembly: GCA_964435605.1. Taxonomy (GTDB): domain Bacteria; phylum Chloroflexota; class Dehalococcoidia; order Lucifugimonadales; family UBA826. The sequence continues at coordinate 1,884 of CAYTAN010000038.1, read as the reverse complement.
CCTGTCTCCATTCCAATTTAAATTGAGGATTAGGTTTCATGATATTTTCTTGAAAATTCTGAGAAATCTCGTGCTTGATTGATGCGTTTTGGAATTGATTTGTTCTATACATATGAACCATCAACTGAACGATCAGAAAGAACGGGAGAAAACTTAGTATGTACAACGTATCCATGATTAAACCTCCTATAAATTAATTACTTGTATAAAGCATAGTATCAATATTTAGAATGGTCAATGTCTAAATACATTAAGAATTATAATACTATTGTTTAACAAACCGTTAATCGAGTTTTTTTTTGGTACAATTTGATGCCTGTATTGGGAATGCCCCTATAGCTCAGGAGGATAGAGCACCGGTTTCCTAAACCGGGTGCACAGGTTCGAGTCCTGTTAGGGGCACCACTCTTTTAGGCATAGGTTATGTATTGAAGGCCGGTGTCTCGATAAGGTTCTGTACTATCTGTGGGTCGAAAATTTTGTAATATCAGGTAGAAATGGATTCTATGCAGTGCATGTCATCGTAATGTGAATCCAGTGTGACTTGGTACCAAGAGGTATTGGCTTAAGGATTAACCTTAGTCTGGTTCGTAGCCAAGCTCCTCAGCCATCGCTAGGTCTTTGACCGATTGGTGTGAGTTTCCCAACTGTGAGTGTGCCTGCCCTCGCCAGTAATAAGCATATCCGTCATTTGGGTCAATCTTAATCGCTTGATTGTAGTCCTCAATCGCCTTCTGATCTTGTTTCAACAAAAAGTAAGAGGAAGCTCTGCTGGCGTAGGCCTGAGCGAACCGTGGCTCAAGTTCGATAGCTCTGTTATAGTCCTCAATTGCTCTCTCATATTCTCCCAGTTCGTCATATGAAACACCCCTGTTGGCGTAGGCCAAATCGAGATTGGGCTCCAGTTCTATCGCCTTTCCATAGTCCTCAATCGCTTTCTCATATTGCCCCAGTTTGCGGTATGAACTACCTCTGTTGTTGTAAGCCCAAGCGTACTGTGGGTCCAGTTCTATCGCCTTGCCATAGTCCTCAATGGCTCTTTGATCTTGACCCAGATTGGCATAAGAATGACCTCTGATGTAGTAGGTCCAAGGATACTGTGGTTCCAGTTCTACAGCCTCATCAAAGTCCTCAATTGCTCTCTCATATTCTCCCAGTTTGTGGTACGAACTACCTCTGTTGTTATAAGCCCAAACGTACTTTGGATCCAGTTCTATAGTTTGTGAGAATTCATCTATAGCTTTCTGGTATTCACCACTGTCATAGAGGCTCACGCCTTGGTTGTAATGTCTCTGTGCCTGTGTCATATAGTTGGGTGTTGATGTTGATGTTGTTTTGGTGTTGAAGCGGTCATCTTAATCACTGATGTAACAGGGGTTGTTGGCATTGTCTTTGCTAGTTCATCCTTTACACGAGCCTCTATACTTGACCCAGTGGCAAACCCCGCCTGAACATCGGCCTCTTTATCCGAAGATGGTTGAGTTCCCCCTCCACAAGCTATTACAGGCAGCATATCTGCCGACAAAATCAAGAGTACTTTTAACGTATAAATCCACATACTCGCATTATACCTATTCACAGGTCGGATGCTGTACCTAGTGCATCTAGATGTCCTAGCCAGTCCAGCGTCTGCATTGGAGATAAAGATGCCACGAAAAGTTGAGTGTAGAGATCATCCATGGATTTGTCGGGAGGCAATCATACCTCCATCGACTAATAGGGTTTCCCCATTTACGTACTGTCCAAGCTCTGAAGACAAATATAGGACGGCATTTGCTATATCACTAGGTAACCCACCTTTGCCGGCTGGTACGAAATCTTTGAAATCATCAGGGTTATGCGGAGGTCCATCTATCGCATTGTCATCTATGGAAGGGAGCTTGT
>CAYTAN010000037.1:0-6334 GCA_964435605.1 uncultured Dehalococcoidia bacterium | reverse complement strand
AAGATATGTGTTTGGGACTTATACGGTTTAGGTCGGGCGCAATTGGTTACTATGGAAGATCGTTGGCTGCCCCAGGAAATCGAACTAACAGTGACGTAATCTATTGTGATGAAGGTTCGATAGAGTTACCCGGAAGCAGATCAGGGAATAGCGCTTCGATTACTATGAATGGTGCCTCTGGTCCTTTATCTGGAGGTGAGTTACTCGAGATGATTCCGGAATTTCAGTTAGATGATTTGACCGCTAGTTTTTTTGGCAATGAAAGACGGCTACTAGCATATGAATACGAAATGCCTGAAGTAGATCGGAAATTTATAGCGATGGGCTTGATGGATTTCAGTAATGCTTTATTAAACGGCACAACTCCCGAAGTTGGTGCAAAGGAAGGATTGGACGCTGTGGCTCTTGTATATGCGATTTTGGAGTCTGGCCATTTGGGACAAAGAGTGAAATTTGAAGATGTTGCACTCGATCGAGTGAATGATTACCAGTTTGAGGTCAATGCAGCAGCTGGGTTGTAGCCCAAATCTAGGACATATTTCCCCAGTCACTTCCTGACTTAGTTTCAACGGTGAGAGGTACGTCCAGTTTCAGGGCGTTCGGCATTATTTCAGTAATCAATGACTCTAATTGATCTACTTCGACTTTAGGCGATTCAAATATTAATTCATCGTGGACTTGTAGAATCATTTTAGATGATAGGTTTAACTCAATTAGCTTTTGGCTAATATTGAGCATTGCTATTTTGATAATGTCAGCGGCGGTGCCTTGAATCGGCATATTTATAGCGGCTCTTTCAGCCTGGCTTCGTACCCGGAAATTCCTTGAATTTATGTCAGGGAGGTATCTTCTTCTACCGAGAAGTGTCTCAACATACCCAGTTTCCCTACATTGCTCTTTTACTGCGTCAAGGTATTTTTGGATTCCAGGGTATTTATCGAAGTATATGTCTATAAATGTTTTTCCTGCTTTCTGAGATAAATTTGTCTGCCGAGAAATTCCATGAGGACTGAGACCATATATGACTCCAAAGTTAAGAACTTTCGCCACTCTTCTCATGTCACCTGTAACTTCATCCAATGAAACTCCATGTACTAGAGCAGCCGTCGAACTGTGTATGTCCTCCCCATTATTAAAGGCTGCGATTAGCCCATCATCTTGAGAGTAATGAGCTAGTACTCGTAGTTCTATCTGAGAATAGTCCGCAGCCAGTAACTTCCATACTGATGAGTCTTCAGTAATAAATGCTTCTCTAACACGTCTTCCTAGATCTGTTCTGACCGGGATGTTTTGGACGTTAGGATCGTTGCTAGAGATCCTTCCAGTTGTTGTTCCTGTTTGGCGGTAGGAAGTATGAACTCTTTTAGTTTCTGGGTTTATCATGGTAGGTAGAGAATCTACATATGTGGATTTGATTTTGGAAACTTCCCTATACTCTAAAATCCGGTCTAAAACTTCGTAAGCTCTGGGGTCTGACTCGTCTGCTCGGCCTGTGTCTAAAGCGACCTTAAGGTCCTCCAAAGCTTGGGCATCAGTAGAGAACCCACTTTTAGTTTTTCTTGATTTCGGCAAATTCAGATCTTCAAAGAGTAAATCGCTCATCTGTTTAGGGGAATTCAAATTAAACTCATGACCGATAAGCTCATACATTTGTGATCTTATACCTTCCAATTGATCCCCAAGTCTATTTGACATTTCACTTAATAAACCAGTGTTAAGTGATACTCCGTGTCGTTGCATGGTCACTAATATATCCACTAATGGTATTTCGACTTCTTCATACAGTGAAATTAAGTTTTTACTCTCAAGTTCGGCTTTTAGCAATTTATAAAGTCTTTCTGTGAAGTCAGCATCTGCCGCTGCGTATGGAGCGGCTTTTTCTACCGGAACTTCTGCCATGGTAATCTGTGATTTACCCGAGCCAATTAGTTCCTTAATATTTGTCATTTCTTTGCCAAAATACTCCAGTGCTAACTCCTTTAATCCTATCGTTCTTTTCCCGGAAAGATGAGCAGCAATCATGGTGTCGAACTGAAGACCTTTCACTGTAATTCCGTTTTTAGACATCACGGTGATATCGAAGTTAGCGTTGTGAGCTCTTATGGGGATATTGGGATCTTCGAATATGGGTTTTAACTGCTCTAATACCGTAACTAGATCTAGTTGCTTATTGTGGCTATCATGTCCCACCGGTATGTAGTAAGCAGAGTTTGGAGATAGAGAGAAGGAAATCCCTACCAACTCTGAAGTCATCGGGTTTATAGATGTGGTTTCTGTGTCAAAAGAGAACCCATATTCCTTACGTATCTCGCTCAACATTGAGTTCAGTTTTTCTTCGTCATCAACCACGATATAATCAACTATCTCTTCAATATCGCTTAGGAAGCTTAATTGACCACTGTCGGCGGAATCACTTGAATCGAGATGATCTTTTTGAGGGATTCTGGGTATTATCGAATGAAATTCTAGTTCTCCTAGAAGATCGATAACATTTTTTCTACTGTAGTCACCAAACTTCGATTTATCTAAATCGAGACTTATAGGGACATCTTTTACGATTGTTGTTAAATCTTTGCTTCTGAAGGCTAAATCGTAGTTGTTTTCCAGGTTTGTTTTCGCCCTCGGTGGTTTCACGTTGTCAATATTTTCGTATATGCCGGTCAAGGAGCCGTAGCTACCCAGTAGCGATATGGCGGTTTTGATGCCGATTCCAGGAACTCCAGGGATATTGTCGGAAGAATCTCCTTGTAATGCCTTAATTTCGGCGACGTACTCAGGTCCGAGTCCCCCGTATCTTTCTTTAACTGCATTGACATCATAGATCGTTCTGTTTTGAACACTAGAACTCATAAGAACTTTCACATTTGACGTCACAAGCTGTAAAGTGTCAGAATCCCCGGTTAATATGATTGTCTCTATGTTTTCTTTATCGGACTGCGCGCTTAAGGTGCCGAGTAAGTCGTCAGCTTCGAATCCTTCCAGTTCATAAATTGGAACTTCAAAGGCTCTCATAAGTTTTCTGACTACATCGAATTGTCCTCTCAACTCGGGAGGAGTGGGTGGTCGGTGAGCCTTATATTCATCAAACATTTTATGTCTGAAAGTGGGAGCTGGTAGGTCAAACGTGATTGCCACATGGGAAGGGTTGAGTTCAGAAATAGATCTAAGAAACGCGTTTGCAAACCCGTATACTGCTCTTACGTCTTCACCAGTAGTACTTATGGTTAAAGGCTGCTGGATCGCATGGAATGATCTGTGTACTAAGGCGTGTCCATCTATGAGTATCAGTAGTGTTTTTGTCTCATTGGTGTCAATCATAGCCTGCTTTCTGCGAAGATTCGTTAGTTGACTACGTAGCTATTTATGCTGATTTTACAATGATTTGCTAAGTTTTGCCGCTAATTCGCCGTTGCCCTCTAATCTTATATTTATATTTTCTGCATCGTGAAACTTCATGAAGTCTAAAATACTCTCTTTGAGGGCAGATATCGTATTTTCGTCTGGCTCATATCTATCCTCTAAATGAGTTTTTCTCAATTCGAGTGTGTTTGATTTTCTATCAAGTTTTGGGTCGATGCGACCTATTAATTTTCCTTGATGCAGTATTGGCAGACAAAAATAGCCCCAACGTCTCAAAGGCTTGGGTTTATAGCATTCTAGAATTTGTTCAAATCCAAATAGAGCGTTATCTCTGCCTTTAGCCCAGAATAAATTGTCGAAGGGAGATAAAAGTGTTGTTCTATCAGCGGAAAAATCTCCGTCTGCAGCTCTGTCTAGAATGGAAAGATTGTCTTGGTGTATCAACAAATCAGTTCTTACCCCGTGAAAATCTTCGCCGGTAAGTGCAACCGATTGTTTTGATTTCATTAGAATCTCAAGTAAAGGTTTAGCGTGCGTTAGCTTCATGTGGGTATAATTAGCCAGCTGTTTGGGAGTAGCTACTCCCGATGCCTTTAATGCTTCATGTAAATCATGAAGACATGTTTCTTCGTAGTTCGTGATTGGGCGTTTGCCAATTACTTTGGCCGGTATCACATCTTTTGTAAGGCTGTATACCTTGTTGAAGCTAACCCGATTTGAAACTGCCAAATCACCACAATTGTATAGATGTTCCAGCGCTCTTTTAGCTGGCTTCCAATTCCACCAGGACCCTTTTTTATTACTGGTATTTTCAAAGTCTGAAGATTTCGCCTTCCCAGATTTGCCGACTTCGTTTAGTACTGTATCAATAACTTTTTGGTTTTGTTTTTGCTTTGCCCATTTATTTCCAGAGCCCCTGAGCCCGCGCCTATATTGTTCCATTATTGGTAGGCGGTACGGGTATTCTGAAACTGGAATAATACAGGCAGCATGATACCAATATTCGAATAATTTTCTATCATCGGAATAGCAAAGTTGATCTAGATATGCATCGTTATAGTTGCCTATTCTGCTCCACATCACTAGGTAGTGACTGCGTTTTACCATCTGCAAAGTATCTATCTGAAGTGCTTTTATTCGATCAACTATTTGATAGATATCGTTTCTTGTAGGATTGTACGAGGATTCTGAACTGGTATTTAAAGATTGACATTCTAAAATGGTCGCTACTATCGCTTTATGTGGGTACACAAATGAGGTCATTAAATACCAAGGATTGATCGGCAGTCTTGGATCAAGGATTCCACCTGGTTAGAAGTGTTTGATTCAGCATATAGCCTTATCAAAGGTTCTGTTCCTGAAAACCTTACAAGACACCAAGAACCGTCTTCCAAAAAATATTTGAATCCATCCCTGTCATCCACTTCTCTGACAGTTAAATTTGCTATTGATTTTGGACTTTTTGTTTTCAGTGTTTCTTCAATTTGTTCTCTGTTGACTTCTAATAATTCGATGTCCTGTCGGTTGTAATGGCGCGGCCCAACAATTAATTCCAAGTCAGCGATCAGTTCGGAAGGGTTTTTGCCTGTCTTTGTCATCATATCCAATATCATCAATCCCGATAGAATTCCATCCCGTTCAGGGATATGTCCTCTGAACCCGTATCCTCCGCTTTCTTCGCCTGCCAGGGTTGCATCTTCTTCCATCATGACTTGTCCTAGATATTTGAAGCCTACAGGTGTCTCAAAGACTGGCAAGTTATGTATTCTGGCCAAGGAATCAATCATTGACGTCATTGTGATTGATTTAACAATAGGCCCCTTTTGGTTTAGGTTTTCTAAGGCATGTAAAGTGATTAGTGCAAATGTGTGTAGTGTGGAAATATAATCGCTATATTCATCAACCAGACCTAATCGGTCAGCATCTCCATCCATTGCTATACCGACATCCGCGTTGTAATCTTGAATAGCGTTTTTCAAAGGCATTAAATTACCGTCTATCGGCTCTGGCTGAGCCATGTTTGGGAAGGATGGGTTAATGTCGTCGCGAATTTCAAATATTCTTGTACTTCCGCCTGAGAGCAGTTGTGATAGGTATCCCGCTCCTGCCCCATGCATTGCATCGACGGCAACATTAATCCCTGCATTTCTTATGCCTTTAAGATCTATCATTTCCGCTATATGATTGAGGTATGCCGGTTCAGGATCATAAATTTCAATCATACCCTTCTGAACGGCTTCAGCTAGTGAGCCTTTGGCAATGTCAGAATCTAGCGCGACTATTTCATCCTCGATTTGAGATATAATTTCAGGAGAAGCGCTGCCCCCGTATCCAGGTTTGAATTTTAGCCCGTTCCACTCTCCTGGATTGTGGCTAGCGGTAACCACTATGCCTGAAGAGCATTCCCGATACACTAAATTATAGCTAACGACTGGAGTCGGGGCAGGCTTGTCACAAAGAATCACAGGGATTCCATTTCCATAAAGTACTTCTGCTATTGATTGAGCAAATCGGTCAGAGCCAAAACGAGTGTCAAATCCAATAATTACAGGATCGGGTATAACCTCGCTTTTTAGTAGGTAATTTGATATTGCTTGCGCGCATATTCGCACGTTATCAAAAGAGAATTCTTCTCCTATGATTGCTCGCCAACCGTCTGTTCCGAATTTAATCGGCAATTTTTGAATTTCCTTATTTATAAACCTGCGTCTGATCGTATTTTGGCTGCCCTGTCAGTTTTTTCCCATGGCAAAGACAGGTCATTTCTTCCGAAATGGCCATAGGCAGCAGTTTGTTTGTAAATAGGTCTTCTTAAGTCTAATTCTTTAATTATTGCACCAGGTCTAAGGTCAAAATGTTTGGATACTAATTCTTCGATTTTCCGATTTGGAATATTGTTTGTCCCTAATGTTTCCACTGAGACAGATATGGGCGCTGAGACACCGATTGCATATGAGCCTATAACCTCTGCTCT
>CAYTAN010000036.1:0-6438 GCA_964435605.1 uncultured Dehalococcoidia bacterium | reverse complement strand
GTGGAACTCTTGGGAGGAAGCGCGTACAGCATTTCCTTGACGTTATTGTAGACCGTCACTCTAATTGGGCCTTTTTGCTGGTCTCCAAATACGGGCTCCGTATAAACCATTGTTTGTACTATAGAGTCCAATATCGCTTGCGCTCTCGCCTTCACAGGGCCATGATAATAAACCGTTATTCCACCTTCAGAAACCTCGTCCCACTTGAATCGAACATCAGAAAAAGTGAAATCATCTTTTTCAGTTTCAACCGATTCTCCCTCCACGTTAGTCACTACAAGACTATAATTTATATTAGTCCCCGGGGGTATATATTTCGCCCTGGTATTTGTATTCCAGAAAAGATTTGTCTCAACGGTTTTACCCGGTACAAATTCAAAATATTCATATACTCCGGATTTTTGATGCCCAACCTTAAACCTGACAGCGATCTCCACAATTTCCTTGGAGGATTTTGCAGCCACACTAAATGTCAGGCCATCAGGGAACTGGCTGGTCACACTGTGTGAAACTACCTCTATGCCATTAGAATCAGCATGAACGTGGTTCTGAATCACAAAAACCCCAGTAAATATTGTCAATAACACCGAAAGTATAAAAAGCTTAATCCTTAAATCATTGAGAGTCATGAACTAATCCAAATTCCTCCACGAATATGCAATTCTCTGAATAGTAGTGAAAAAACAGAGCAATGTGATTAAAAATAGTACTACCAAAATAGTTTCCGGAATCCATTCCGATATACAAATAGCAATCCCAATTGCAGCCACCCTCTCCGGTCTGGTCATTATTCCGATGTCGCATTTTATACCCAATCCTTCCGCTCTGGCCCTCAAATAGCTGACCATCACAGAAGCCATAAAAGTAAGATAGGCCAAAAGAACTCCAGCTCCACACGAAAAGAAACCAAATCCATCCCACCTCACTGTTTCTACTAAAGTACAACCACTTGAAGAAAAGTAATATAGCAAAGCAAGCAACACCACGCCTTCTTGGAACCTGTCTATTACAGAATCTAAAAATGCTCCAAACTTAGAAGCTTTACCTTTACGCCGCGCCAGCCCTCCATCTATTAGGTCGAGTGCTCCCCCACCCAACATTAAAAGCCCACCAATCAAAAAATATTGGCAGGCTATGAGAATACCTGCCCCAGCAGTTATCACAAAACCCAGAATAGTTATTCCATTAGGCGAAAACCCCAAGGAATCAAAAAAGTTCACAAGAGGAACTTCATAATACTTCGCCAGAATGGCCCGAATGGATTTTCTATTCAATATTGTTTTACCTTTACGAAAGAGGTATGGATGTATTTGGAAGAGAATGATTAACCGATAATCCTTTGCATGAAGCCGTGTCACTATAGAAATTCATTATCTCCTGAGAAATTTGAGCCCAATCAAAATCCCTCACAAATAAACTAGCATTTCTGGTTAACCTGTTTTTTAGCTCATTATTAATCAATAGCTCTGACAGTACAGCGTGTAATGAATCAGAATTTTCTACCTCAAATAATAATCCATTCTTATTGTCACTAATTACAGATGCATACCCAGGTATATCACTAGCCACTACCGGAACCCCTGAGGCCATAGCTTCTAATAACACGATACCAAAACTCTCCTGGCCTATAGATGGGGAGCAAAATATATCGGCACTCTTAAAATAGCGGGATTTCTCATTGTCAGATATTTCTCCTGTGAACAGAATATCCAATGAAGAATATTCCCCCAAAAACCGCCTTTCACTCTTACCTAAACTTCCTCCTCCAACGACGATGAGTCGTAAGTTGTCTTGATGCAGTGTTAACTTTTGATAAGCTCTCAGAAGATGTATCAGACCTTTTCTCTTCTCTAGTCGCCCAACATACAACAAATTAATTTTATCTTTGAGATTCTTCAAAGGTTCCGCATCATGGAAATCACAAACATTGACCCCATTCGGAATAATCTTGTAATTTCCTGGAATATAAGTACTAATGAATTTCTTTGCAGGTTCAGAAACAGCGATGCGACCGTCAATTTCAGAAGCGTATCTATTGAGTAGCTTTGAGGACACCAGCCTGTAAAGTCTTGACCCTTCAAAAGTATGAAAGGTTGCAATTTTGACCACGTTTTCGGGTACTTGGGTACCTAAAGCGCTAAGCGTAACCACACTGGAGAAAGGCTCATGAACGTGGATTACGTCAAATTTCTTCCGTTTTATTATCTGCTTCACACGTGGGTTTTGCCATAGTGAAAGAGACACCCTAGCTATGGAACCTTTTGTTGGCACTGAAACCGTACTGCCTACAAACGTAACCGATTCGTCTTCTGAATCATGACCACCGCTGTGAGGCCCGACCATATGAGTCTCAAAACCTGCACTTTTAAAGGATTTGTGTAAATTAACAACATGGTTATTCACACCGCCATGTGAAGCGAGGTCATAAGGCGTAAAGAGTCCGACTTTCAGAGTGTCTGCAGCCATATATACTCCGGGATACATCCATAACCGGCTATTTGGTTTGTCTATAAGCGGATCACCCTTGAGCCGACTCTTCTCCAGAAATAAAGTCCTCAACTAACTGTCGCGCTTCGTCGTCAGTGTATTGTATCAACGGAGACTTCATAAAATATGATGAAGGAGCCGTAACCGGACCGCTAATTCCGCGGTCCTTTGCAATTTTCGCACAGCGAACTGCATCTATAACCACTCCAGCAGAATTGGGACTATCCCACACCTCTAGCTTGAGTTCCAAATTCAAGGGAACTTCACCAAAGCTCTTTCCTTCCATTCGTATATAACACCATTTTCTATCAGTTAGCCATGGCACATAGTCACTTGGACCGACATGGACATCCCTATCTGGTATGAATTCATCCACTTGTGAGGTTACTGACTGTGTTTTAGATATTTTCTTAGAGTCTAACCGGTCTCTGTCCAACATGTTCATGAAATCGGTATTACCACCAAAATTTAACTGATATGTACGCTGTAACTCCACTCCACGGTCCATGAAAAGTCTCGTGAGAACTCTGTGGGTTATCGTGGCACCCACTTGAGACTTAATGTCATCCCCAATTATTGGAGCCCCTGCTTCCCGGAATCTATTTTGCCAATAGTCATTTTCCCCACTCGCTATGAAAACTGGAATACAATTTATGAAGCCGCATCCAGCTTGAAGAACTTGTTCTACATACCATTTCGTAGCTTCTTCAGAGCCAACAGGAAGGTAGTTGATGACCACGTCCACTTCCCGTTCTTTCAAAATTTGTGCTATGTCTGCGGTTCCGCCATCAGCCTTGGTGATAATTTCTGAGGTGTATCTTCCAACCCCATCGTGAGTCATTCCTCGTTGAACTTCTACGTCAAGGTTTGGAACATCTTGGAATTTAACCGTGTTGTTTGGACCAGAAAAAATCGCCTCTGAAAGATCTTTCCCCACTTTCTCGGAATCCACATCAAATGCAGCTACAAATTTTATGTCCCCTATTCCGTATTCACCCAATACTGGATGCATTAAGCCTGGAATTGTTTGATCAGGAGTAGCGTCGGCGTACTTCTGTACTCCCTGAATTAATGATGAGGCACAGTTCCCAACACCAATAATTGCTACTTTGATATCTGGCAATTTACATACTCCTCAGGCACTTAGTTCACTCAGTCAGAGATGCCTAACTTATTAATGATCAACCAAGGTAAAAGTCTAGCATTTCAACCTGCCACTTCACAACTAAAAAACATTCTGCAAAACGGGTATTTATTATGCATAAATATTGCTAAACGTTGATCTTCACGGTCCATTTGAAGATGAAATTACGCCATGTTAGCATCTTAGTTCGCGACATATATCAATTCCGGTGGTGTCTATTCATTTCAACCTTGCTAAAGCCATATCTCAAAAGACTCCCTTCTATTACGGATGGATAATATTAGGTGCAGCCGGTTCAACTCAGATAGCTCGAAATGCGGCGGCGGCTCTAATGCTGGCAATATTTATGTATCCGATGGCACAAGATTTGGGCTGGAACCGTTCCACAATAGCGGCCGCTGCAAGCATAGGGGGCATAGCTTCATCATTTGTTTCTCCATTAGTGGGATGGCTCATAGATAAATATGGAACAAGAGCAGTTTTAACTTCCAGCATAATAATTTTGGGAGCGTCGACTTTCCTATCTGGATGGGTAACCACTCCAATTGCATTCTACTTAACATACGGAGTTGCTAGAACAATATTCAATAGTCCGATACATATCGGTGCGTCGGTGGTGGTGTCCCGCTGGTTTATCAGCAAAAGAGGTAGGGCAAATGGATTACTATCGTTTTGTCATTCCATCGGTATGACGGGGCTACCTTTGTTAGGAGCTTTTATGATAGGGATTTACGGCTGGCAAATTTCCTGGCAAATATTAGGAATAATAGTATGGACCATCGCACTCGCACCTGTTTTTTTACTCATAGCTGAAACTCCGGAATCAATCGGGTTACTTCCCGACGGATTAGATCAAGTCAGCGCGGAAGAAACTAAGTTAACCGAAGACGAACAATACAATACCGAAGAAACTTGGAATCTGAAAAGCGCTTTAAAGACTCCGACTATTTGGCAATTATCATTTGGTCTCGGTTTACTGTTCATCGTCCATTCTGGTATTAACATACACATGGCGTCTTATTACAGAGACGTGGGACTGACCTCGAACCAGTCGGCTTTTGCGGTAAGTCTGGCAGCAATTTTCACCGGAATAGGAGGTATGGCTTGGGGATGGGGAATCGAGAAAATCCATCCGCGATTTTGTTACGCGTTGCTTGCTCTATTTATGACAATTGCTTCAATATTGTTCATATTTATTAATGATATATACGGGGCATGGGCTCTAGCTTCCTTCTTCGGGATTTCACTTGGAGGAATACTGGTTGTCCCATCTGTCATTACAGCGAATTATTACGGACGGGAATCACTCGGCACTATAAGAGGATTTATAGAACCCTTTGCTTCATTCGGCCAAGCAATCGGGGCACTCGTCTCTGGAATAATTTTTGATATTACAGGTGACTATACGAACGCATTTTATGTGCTAGCGATTTCGGCAGCTCTAGCTCTGATAATTACCGTGACGGCCAAGCAACCTAAACTTTCCAAACGACACTAGCTAAATTACTTTCTTACAGTTTATGTCCGGCTGAACTGTACCTTAAACTTCGAATCGAACTAACTCCGACACGCAGTATCCATTACATATGAATAAATGTTCGATATATCTTGGCCTAACCCGAGCCTGGACCTCTACCCATTGAATATGGCTGCCATCGTTTCAAACCCGCATCGGCTAATACTGCCGGATTGACACATGATTTTGGCCATCTGCCAGTCAGAACCAAGGAAATTTCCTGACCCACCCTTCTGCGAGTCTCTGGGGCCATTCTCTGAGAAGCCGAGGCAATATGTGGTGTGAGGATAACGTTTTCCATGTGAAGCAGGGGATTTTCAGGCTCAGGAGGTTCCTGCTCTAAAACATCCAATCCAGCCCCAGCAATCCAACCTTGTTCCAACGCCTTTATCAAAGCTTTCTCATCGACTGTCGGACCTCTTCCATTATTGATGAACAAAGCAGTCGGTTTCATTTGCTGAAATTGATGCTCAGACATTAGATGGTGGACCTCCTGAGTTGAAGGTGCGTGCATAGACACAAAGTCAGACCTATTTAGCATTTCGTCCAAGGTGCTGACGGGTTCAACACCGTATTCAGTCATGCTCAATTCCTCAATATAAGGATCATATGCAATCATATGCAATCCGAAAGCCTTCGCCCTGAGAGAAACAGCTTTAGCAACATGTCCGAAAGATATAAATCCAATTGTCTGTCCCCAGAGACGAGGAAACTCAGATATGAACGGCCTTCCCTCAGACCACCTATTTTCCCTAACCATTTGATCTAGGACATTCAATCTCCGAAAAGAAGCCAAGAGCATCATAATTGTATGATCGGCAACCTCCTCTATGAAAGTGTCAGGTACATTGGTGACCGGGATACCCCGGTCAGTTGCAGCGTCCACATCCACGGTATCTGCCCCAACACTTCCAAGCGATATAACTTTGCAATTGTCCAACGACTCTATAATTTCTCTGGAGATTCTTCTTCCCCTTGCAATAACCGCATCGGCACCTTTCGCTTCCCTTATAAACTCTTCTTCACTCGATGCATCAATTTCCACTATTTCAGCGTCAATTGGATCAAGAGCTAAACGCTCAAGTTGATATTGCCCGTCAGCAAGGTCAAAAGTGACACCAGCTGGCTTCTGAGTTACTACTTTAAATTTAGCCATTAGTTTTCTCCTAACACACGCGTATTATTAGCTAATTTGATTGTCTACATAAATATGGTTTGAGGCCGCCAATCTTATTTAAATTTATGCATGTTGTCCATACACATTCATGAATAAAAATACATAAACATCAAA
>CAYTAN010000035.1:0-6502 GCA_964435605.1 uncultured Dehalococcoidia bacterium | reverse complement strand
ACCACTTTGATCCTTTTAAGTGCTGACTGTACCTGAGATATGGCATTTTGTCAGTTGTATGATTTTCAAAGTTTTTCTTTCACATTGACGATTTGTACATTGGCTGCGTTATGATCCACAAACTTGCGATGGTGTAGAAAATCATTAATACCAACATAGGGTATTGTGATTTAAAAGCCTTATAGCGGTCTTTTATCATCCTACGTGCTATAAGGTGTGATACGACTACTGCAACAACGTGTCCGATCACTATAGACAAGACGGAAATGATCCAGAAAAACATAGGACTCATTACACTAAAGTTTAGGCGATAGTTTGCAGTACCAAATAGGTCCCATCCGTGGCCAAATGGATCTGATATTAAAGGTATTATCAGCTGACCTTGTACAAGCAAAAAAAGTAGGAAATGGGCTACGTGATAGGCCAGGGCTATAGGAATGAGACTTGTAACGAAATTATTCGCGAACATGAATGTGCCATGGTTTGTCCCGCTAACCGATTTCATGAGGAAGCAAAAATATAGATAAAAGCCTACAAAAATCACAGACACAAAAATCAGTCCTAGCGATCCCACGACTAATAAATTTGGTATATATTCGCTCACAAAATTTTGGATGTGCATCCAGATCATAGTGCCCATTAGCCCGTCAAAAGTGACAGCACTTAGCAACAGCAATACGAACAACATCTGAGAAGTAGACATTAAACTTATTTCAATAAGTCCTGATCCGGGAAGTCTTAAATTTATTTCTTTCTGGACGATGTTGGAGGATGGCGCCGAGTTGTAACGGACCTCTAAAGGAGAGAATTTGGCCAGAAATCCGAAGGCCACTGTAAAGGCTTCCCCATTTTGGAGCCAAATCTTTTTTCCAAACATCACCATTCCAAACCAAGTGATGGTGGAATAAATAATTATCATTTGTCCTATTCGTATTGGTAAAACAGAGTCGTGATATACATTCTCAGCCCATGCGAAGGCAAAAAATATAATGAGGGCAGGTGTGGCTCCTAGCCGTTCAGGATACGTGAACAATGGCTTGATAGATTTTGAGGGGTTCCATATCGAGAGGAGTTTTTCTCCCCAATGAAATATGGAATACCAAGGATTAATCAGGACCCATAAGTCTCCGATAAAGGCGGATATGTATGCTAATCCAACCCACCATATAACCCATATGAAAGTCGGCGCGATGTTGTAAATTGGGTTTGCATTTCCTTGGAAACAGGCGTAGAGAATAAGGATAAAAACAAAAACACCTATAAGCCTAAATGCGGTCATAGTAGTCTTACTGAAAAGTACTTTTGCAATTTCCAAGTTTGCTAAATTTACTCGAAAAGATTTGGATCTTAGATATAAATTGGACCTGGCGCTAAAAATCCCAGCCAACGCGAAAGTGACAAGAATGGTTGCTGCGGCTCCTATTAGGCAGAAGATCAGTGGAAGAGGCGGTGTAAAAGGTTCTAAATAAATATGTGCCAGAACCGACAGGACAGAAATGCCTGGATCTAAACTTAATGACATTATTGGTGGATATTTAAGTGGCCCATAATTTGTGGATCCTATTACTTAGTCAGGGAAAGGTGGATTAATTCTTCAAGGCTATCTGGTTTTGATAATTACTTCATTACGTCCCGTGTGCATATGTTCGAAAGTGATTCCTTTGGCAGTCTTGGTAATGGCCTTCTCTATTCCATCGACAAACACTTTTACGCAGCACTCTAAAGCTTGTTCTCCTCCCGTAATCAGGGAACTGGGAATTTTCACCGTGGTTACTGATTCGGTTCCACTAGGCCCAGCCGCGGTAAATTTCACTTCTTGAGTGTTGGTATCGAATAACAGATCATAAATATTTGATCGGGAAGTTATGTCCAGGTGATTGGAAAGCCCTTCTCCAATGGAGAATTTGTATTCAAGGTCAACCAGAGGAGTCAATATAGCTCTATATAATTTCCTTTCCCTTCTTCTGTCCTTGTCATCCCTGCTGCTTTTTACCGCAACAACTATTAAGCGGCCTGTAGAATCGATTTCAAGGGTACGGTCTTGGGCGAAAGTTCCTCCATACATTGAGTGTCCTGTCTTAGTCCTGTCCAGTTGCAATTCTTTTAACAATCGTTCTTGGGCAGACAAAGTCTTAGTATTAATTTCGAGTAGAGGGAGTCCAAGGTTTGTGGGATACCAGTGTTCACCACCATCTCTGGTGCGGTAAAGATCTTCAGGTGTTATAGCGTAAAGTACGAGAGGGTTTAGAGGGTCTATCGCCATATCGATAGCTGGGCCTTTTGGGATGCCCGTAGAGGATTTAAACCAATTTTGACCTCCATTGGTACTTTTGTATATTCCACTTTCAGTGGCTGCGTAGAGTATTTCTGGGTTTATTGGGTCCATTTGTAGATCGTTTGTGTAAGGATCCAGACCTTCATTTATAGGAAACCATGATTTTGCGCCATTGGTGGTTTTGTAGATTCCAATCGCGGTTTCGGTTTCATGTAAAGTAGTCATAGCGTAGGCGATTTCTGGGTTTGTTGGATGTACCACAATAGAATTTATAGAGGTTTTAGTCTCTATTGGGAATCCTTCAGACATTTCGGGAAAAGTCTGCCCTCCATCGGACGATTTCCAGATATGCGTACCATTCAAATTAAAAGTGAGATCTGGATAAACTGTATCGTGGACTGAACCCACATAGATTGTGTTTTGATCAGAGGGAGCTACTGCTATTCCATGGATATGAAAATCGGTGCTACCCTCTGTTCTGAGACCAAGTTCTCGAGTTTTTTCGCTTAATCCATTCTCCAACTTATGTGTGAGTGTGTACCAGCTTGCACCGTTATCAGTACTCGCTGTCAATTCTCCAGTTTTTAGCCATCCAGTTGTATAAATTTGGGTTGGGAATTCATAGTTGAATGCGTAAACCATAGGGTAATGGGATGTTATAGAAGGAGAGAAGAGCCAGGTATCACCTCCATCTGGGGAGAAGAAATTCCCACGACCCGATTCTCCTCCGACCCATACGTTGAAAGGCAAAATTGGGTGGGCTCCAATCTGGGCGGTTTTTGCCTCAGTTATGCCGTTATCGCTTCTCTTCCAGTTAGCTCCACCATCTATAGACTTGTAGAGACCTTGACCATGATTCATCCCCTTATTCTTATGTTCGGGATGAATCGTGTAGATTTCGCTGGTAGTACCAACAAATACGATATCCTCGTCTTCAGGGTGAATAGCGATTGGAGATACAAATTTATACTCTAGTCCTTCATTTCTTGGTTCCCAAGATTGTCCAGCGTCATCACTTCTGTAAATTCCATCATGGCTAGACAGATAGACAACATCTGGATTACTGGGAGCAAAATGGAGTTGATGAAGTTTAGAAGTTTGGAGCCCTGTATTGCTGTGACTCCATGTTAGTCCGGAGTCATCACTTCTAAAGATTCCAAACTCGCTTGATGCCGCCAAAATGAGTTCTGGGCGAGATGGATGAATATCAAGGCCTATAACTTTGGGCATTGTTGCCATTGCGTTTTCCGAAGTTTGAGCGGCAACTTTTTGTAGATACGGGATTACGTTTTCGCTCCAGTTTTGCCCGCCATCTTTGCTTTGTCGAAGTCCTCCGTCGGAGGCGATCCACAGACTTTTTGAATCATTGCTGTTAATGACTATCGTTTGAACTGAGGAACACGTTTCACAAGTCCCAACTTGAATCCAACTGGATCCGGAATCGGTACTTTTATATATGTCAGAAGGTTCGGGGGGCCATATCCCGCCACGGCTGCTTCCTCTTAGGGCGGCGGTGTAAAGGATATTTGGTTCATTCGTGGAAAATGAAATTGCTGTAAATGGCTTGTTGTAATTTATTTCACCAGGGCCATAGCCGACAACCGGATACCAACTGTCTCCCCCGTCCTCAGTACGTTGAACTGGCGCTTCAAGATTGGTATACAAGGCAAGATTAGAATCAATAGGACTAATTGCCAACCCGGCTGCATGACCTGTAACGTGTACCAAGCTCCAACTAGACCCAGAGTCGGTACTTCGGTACGTGGTCATGTCGTTTGAGTCCGTGCCCGCATACATGATATTTGGGTCGGTTGGTGATATTCGAATTTGGACGAATTCTCCTGCTTTCAGGTCCGTAGCCTGTTCCCATTTTAGTTCGCTACATGTTTCTCCTTCGAACGATTGGCACTGTTTATGAGTCGCTCCATAATTGGCTTTCGGTAATTTTGCTCCAATTAATTGACCTGGTATGACCCCCGGTTCAAGTGGTGGGGGTATTAAATTGCATTGTGGGCCTATTGGCATTCCGCTGTGATCTTTGTCAGATCCACTGCAGTTGGGGGACTGTGGCCCCCAATCAGGCAGGATGTCTGTCTGGTCGGTTGGGGGTGCGATAGACGCTCTTGGGTTGTGTTCTCTATCGTCCTCACCCTGCACGTGAGATTTGTCGCCTCTGATGTCTTGAGATGGTTGATGTGGACCATCATTCGACCCAAAAGACTGACAGTGTTCAATTTCATTTAGTTGACCTTGTGAGGCCTGTCCCCCTTCGTAAACGATGCTATAGGTCGTTTCTGCTCCTAAGATATTTGCAACACATCCAATATCATGACTTTTTTCGTCAACATTGCTTCTGGTCGGACCTTTAGATTCCATTTTAGATGTTGATGTATTGGGATTGTTTCCCTTTAAGTTTTGATCACCGCGATTGGTATTAACAAAAAGTTTGCAGTGCTCAATATCCTTCACTTGCTCTGAAGTAGGAGTTTGTCCTCTATAAACTATGTCGTCTGTTATTTGTTTACCAAGTACGTTATCTATGCAGTTGACATCGTATGTCTTTTCAGTGATCTCACTATTATTTGGAGCAAAGTTAGAAGGTTGTTGTTGGGTAGCGGGATGGCTCGGCATAGGTGCCTTGTTGTTCTGGGAAGGAGCTGGTGGTTGGGTAGAAAATGTGGGGGTGGTGGCAGTGGGCCCACTTATCGATTGTTCATTTGGAGTAGGGTATGGCTCATTCGTTGTTCCACAGTTATATAAAGGGAATATGATGGAGGCTGCCACGACGATAATCCAAGCTACGTATTTATTAAATAAGTGGCTTAATATCACAATTCCTCTCCCCTCTTTGAACTAAGTTAATAGCTTTTATAAACTGATTTGAGTCTATATTTTCATGGAGATTATAAGCCAAGTTTTCGGTGGCTCGTTTTTGATATTTTAGTCTTGAGTAATAAGCGATATTCTGCTGGTGTGAATACAGATCTGGAGGTGATATTGAATTTACTGTAACGTTCCGGCTCAATAACGTCTGCGAGGATAATAAACTGTAGGAAAGGGTTTTAGTAGATTGCGTGGATTATTTATGATGCAAAGGAGGTATTTATGAAGGCAGCATTTTACGATGGGACTGGGCAAATGATAATTCAAAAACACCCTGATCCGGTTCCGGATGAAGGAGATGCCATCATTCAGGTGAGGGCTACGGGAATCTGTGGTTCAGATTTGCTCATGAATAATGACAAAGAGGAGGCTGATGAGCTTCCGGCTGGTCATGAGGTGACTGGAATAATAGTTGACGTAGGTGTTGGGGTTGATAGGGAAATGTTAGGGAAAAGGGTAGCAATAGAAACAATAGGTCAAGGTCTTGCCTGTTCAACGTGTTGGTATTGTCGAATGGGCCAGTATCGACAATGTGAGAATAAAGCCCCGGCGGAGGGGGGAGGGTTTGCTGAATACATCAAAAGAAAAGCTATTGGATGTTATGAAATATCTGAATCGATGACATGGGATGAGGGGGCATTAGTTGAGCCTTTGGCAGTCTCTATACATGGGATAAGGCGAGGAATGATGAACGGAGGTGAAACGGTGGCGATCCTCGGAGCTGGAACCATCGGGTTGACCGCTGTTTTGGCTGCCAGGCAATTAGGTGCCGGCAAAATATTCATTACTGCCCGACACGAACAACAGGCCGCTATGGCGTTGTCTCTCGGTGCTGACTATGCATGTAGTCCAGAAGGAGAGGAGTTTCAGGACTTGATTGGGACCCATACTAACGGCCGAGGTGCCGATTTAGCGGTTGAGACTGTGGGGGGGAAAAGTAATACGACTCTGATTCAATCTGTCGAGTCCACACGTATGCAGGGAAGGATAGTTATTCTGGGAGGATTTAGGACACCCCTCCAATTTGACTGGCTCGGTCCGCTGTTAAAAGAGCAATCGATGATATTTTCTTCATGTTATGGGATTCTGAATGGCTATCATGATTATGAAATGGCAATAAATATGCTAGCAAATAAGTCTAATGGCCTGAGTAATATAGTTACTCATAAGTATTCTCTTGAGGACATTCAGCAAGGATTTGAGTGTGCTTATGATAAAACAACAGGGTCAATAAAAGTACAGATACATCAGGAATAAACTGAGCCTTTAAACTGGGCGGGATAGAAGGAAATAACGCCCCGACAAGTTCCAGTCATTTGGAATATCATCGGGGCGTCTGATTTT